>CAYVMM010000001.1:0-28386 GCA_964452535.1 uncultured Gammaproteobacteria bacterium
GGCGCGAGCCTCAGCGGCCTCCGTGATGACCGCCGCCGGATCCTGAGCCTGCATGGCCTGCGCTAGCCATTCGGGAAGGGGATCGTCCCGATATTGACGCAGAAAGGCGTGGATGTTGATCAGCCCAGGCCCGGAGAGGACCCTCTCCCAGCTCACGTGGCCGAAGCGTTCGGCCAAGTGTTGCCGCAGGGCGAAATCGACCTCATCGGCAGCCGCAAAGTCGCTGTGCCCCCCTTCGGTAGCGAAGGGCCGATAGCGGCTACCATCCCAGCACAATCCAGCCTCGCCCAGGCCCGTGCCGGGGGCAATCAAGGCAGCGTAGCCTCCGGATCGCCTTCGGCAATCGCTTGGAAGTCTTGAGGCGTGAGCTCGCCGATGCCGTAGGCAGTCGCCTCCAGATCGTTGATCATCGCCACCCGGCGCAGGCCAAGGGTATGCTGTAGGGCTCCCAGAGTGATCTCCCAGGGCAGGTTGGTAATCCGGACCCGGCCCTTGGAAACTGGCCCCGGGACCCCGAAGGCCACGGCCTCCTCACCGGCCCCTTGGCGTTCCCGAAACGCCCGGGCCACCGCCCCCAGATCGGGGTAATCGGCGCTGCGGTAGTCGGCCTCCGCCTCCACGCGCAGAAGACCTTCCCCCACCTCCACATGCGCTAAGCGGGTCTTGGTCCCACCCACATCGCCTGCCAGAACCTTCATCAGCACTTCTCCAGCCCGGCCGTCAATCGTTCGAAGAGGCATTGCATTAGAGCTGGATCCAGTCACCCCGGTACATTATCGGGCCACTGGGCCTATCTTTGGGTATCTGATCGGCGGGCTCGACGCTGACGATTAGCTCGCCGCGCTCCATGAAAGCGGCATTGGGGGGGAGTTGAAGGGTATAAACTCCCTTTTCCCGGGGAAGGAGACCAAGCATTCGGATCTCCTGGTCATCCTTCCCACGGAGCCAAAGGGGGCACACCTGCCCCGCTCCCATCGGCGCTTCGCGCAAGGTCCGGATCCGGATCTCCCGAGCATGCTCCCCAACAGCGATCACCCAGATCGGATCGACTTTCTGGCCACTTACCACCGCGAGGCGTTCCGGTAGTGGAGATTGCACCCCTGGCCTCAGGCTCCAACCCACCGTAAGTGCAAGCAGCAAGATCGCCACCAGTGCGACCCCCCGCCACAACGGCAGGCTGTTCCACAGGCTATCCAAGCGCTGGGCAAGCGACCTCTCGCCTCGGATGCGGTAGCGCACCCTCCGCCAGACCCCCTCGGGAGGCGCAACGGGCTCCACATCCTTCACCTGCTCAGCGAGGCGACCGTCCCACGCACGGACTCGACAGCGCAGATCCTCGTCCCGCACCACCCAACGCTCAAACCGCCGACGCGCTGCCCCATGGAGGGCTCCGAGGGCGTATTCGGCGGCTAAGGCATCTCGAATGTCGGACCGATCTCGCAAAAGCGGAGTCTCTCCGCCTTTCCCGCTCATGGTTTTAAACACCTTCGCAACCGCTCCATGCTCCGGCGGATCCAGGTCTTTACCGTCCCCAAAGGGACGGCTAAGCGCTCGGCCAGCTCGGGATAGGTCAAGCTCTCGTAGAAGGCCAAGCGCAGACACTCCCGTTGCTCCTTGCGAAGCTGCTCCAGGCAATCACGGAGACGCTCCCGTTCCTTGGGATCTACCAGTTCGGGCCCGTCTTCGCTTTGGCCCTCCGGCCATTCGTCCAAACGGCGCCCAACCGCTTCGGGATCCTCCGCATACTCTCGGCTGCGTCGGCGCACCATGTCCAAGGCCTGTCGGCGGACAATAACCCCCATCCAGGTTAGAGGCGCCCCACGCTGGGGTTGGTATTTCTTTGCATGCTCCCAAATCCGGATATAGGCCTCCTGGAGGCAGTCTTGAGCAAGCCCTTCTTCCTTTAGAATGCGGAGGGCAAAACCGTAAAGTCTTGAGGAAGTCGCCTGGTAGAGTTCGGCAAAGGCCTGCTCGTCGCCGTTACCGGTAGCAACAAGGAGGTTAACGAGGCGCTGAGTATGCGAGGCAACGTGAGCTGGTGCTAGCCCCCCTTCGGCCCCGGAGTTATTACTACCAGCCGCTAGCAGGCAGGGGGGAGAACGGAAGGGGGCATTGGCCATGGCGGTCTCTTTTTAAGCAGCGATCGTTTTCCGGATGAGACTAGGGCTAATTCACCTTAGCCCATCGATGGGCCTTCGGGAATCCCGCCAATCCCGAGCCCGGCGATGTTCGAGTCAGGCGCCCCGTCGAGGGCATTCCAGCGAGGACTTCTAGGTTATCCCAGGGGAAACGAGCCATGATTGACCTGATCGCTTGTGGAGAGAGCTTGATCGATATGATACCGGAGGCTGACGGTTGTTTTCGGCCCCATCCCGGCGGCGCTCCTGCCAATGTGGCGGTAGGAGGCACTCGCCTGGGACTATCGACTGCCTTCATTGGCAAGCGAGGAACCGACCTATTCGGGGAGACCCTGGATGCGCATTTTGCCCATTACGGTGTTGATCGATCCGGCTTTATATCCACCCAAGAGGCTAAGACCGCCCTCGCCTTTATCCAATACCGAAACGGGCAGGGGCCGTTTTTCAGCTTCTACCGCGATCCGGGAGCAGATGAGCTCCTGCAGCCCCAGGATTTGCCCACTCCCCTTCTAACCCGCACCCGGGCACTCCATTTCGGCAGCATTTCCCTGTACAGCGAGCCGGCGGCTAGTGCGACCCGGGCAGCCGTGGATAAGGTCCTTGCCGGTGGCGGACTGGTTACCTACGATCCCAACCTGCGACCAGCGATCATGGCGACCCGGCCGGGTGCCCTGGAGGCGGCCTATTCGGCCCTGCCTCGGGTCCACGCCATCAAGGTCAGTGCGGAAGAGCTCCTCCAGCTGACCGGAATGGCTAACGAAGACCAAGCCCTAGCCCATATCTTCGACAAGGGAGTGCGCCTGACTGCCATAACTCGGGGCAGCGAGGGGGCTACTCTGGTAACCACCCGTACCTCTGTGGCCGTTCCCGGAGAGGTGGTCACGCTCGTCGATGCAACCGGGGCCGGCGACGCCTTTGTTGCCGGACTGGTCAGTGGGCTCCTGGAACGGGACCTGGGGCCGGAGGACCTAGAGGGATTGGAGCAAGGGGCTTTAACGGAGCTTGCCCAATGGGCCAACCGGATTGCGGCTCTAAGCACAACGAAGGAAGGGGCTACCGAAGGCTTGGTCCGGCCCAGCTAGCCGAAGATTGAGGAGCCAATGCCTACGGGCTCCCCCCTTCCCTTACTGTTGAGAACCAATATCGCCGACGAAGCCACACATTGACAGGGCCAAAGGCCGTCGCTAGGTTCCCCTTTTCACGAGGGAGGCCTTAATGACCGATCAGCCCACCACCGACGGGATCCTGGATACCCTGGAGCGGCCTTTCCATGATCTGCTCTTCGAGGCACAGAGCATCCATCGCCGGCACTTCCAACCGGGGATCGTGCAGGTTAGTTCCTTGCTCTCCGTGAAGACGGGGGGCTGCCCTGAGGACTGCGGTTATTGTGCCCAGGCCGCCCGCTACCACACTGGAGTGGCAGACCAAGGCCTTATGGACCTCGACCAGGTGGTGGAGCGTGCCTACGCTGCTCGCGAGGCAGGAGCAACCCGGTTTTGCCTGAGCGCCGCCTGGCGCGGCCCCCGGGACCGCGATCTGGACCAAGTGGCAGAAATGGTTAGTGTCATCAAATCGCTGGGGCTGGAGACCTGCGCTACCCTGGGCTTACTTCGCGATGGCCAGGCCGAGCGCCTAGCGGAGGCCGGGCTAGATTTCTACAATCATAATCTGGACACTTCTCCCGAGCACTATGAGAAGGTCATTTCTACCCGGACTTTCAACGATCGTCTCGAAACCTTGAGCAAGGTCCAGGAAGCAGGAATCCGTGTATGCTGCGGCGGCATTTTGGGGATGGGGGAAAGCCGACGAGACCGAGCAGCTCTGATCGCCGAGCTCACCTCCCTGAGCCCTCCGCCTCAGAGCGTGCCCATCAACAACCTTGTTCCCATTCCGGGCACCCCTCTAGGGGATCGATACGATCCAGTTGAGCCCCTGGAGGTGGCCCGCACCGTGGCTGCTGCCCGGATCCATTTGCCCACTTCTTACGTCCGCCTCGCTGCTGGCCGTCTCTCCCTGAGCGAGAGCGAACAGGCCCTTTGCTTTCTTGCCGGCGCCAATTCTATCTTCTATGGACGAGAGCTGCTGACCACTCCCAACCCAGACGAGGACAGTGATCAAGCCTTGCTGGACAAGTTAGGGATGGTAATGGAAGGGCGGGCCCAAGACTCACGTATTGAAGAGTAGCTTGCAAGGGCCGGACGGACTTGCTTCCCCGGACCCTGCCCACATGGGCTTGAAGCTGGCTTATCCTGGCGTCCAGGTCCGGATCCGCTCCCTGAGCTCGGCAATGCTTAGACCCCAGAGCGGTTCGCCAGCATAAACACTAACCCGGCCGCTGCGCAGGTGCTGATACCAAGCGCCTAGGAAATTACCATAAAGCGCGTTTAGATAATCCTCGTCCTTTGCGGCTTCTGGCCCCAGAAAGCGATCCCCCATCAGGCTGTCGCTGTGGGCAGCCAAGGCAGGATCACTCGACACCGACCGCTGGGCGGGGTCACGCAGCAGGAAACGGCCCTGGAGGTCGAGGCAAATGACGCGGCGGGTCTTCTCCTCGGCGGAGGCCACTACCTGCCCCAAATCCTCTCGCTCAGGCAAAGGGGGCACTTCATGGCGATGAGCGATCGCGTGGAGACTAATCTCGCCAGGAGCGAAGGTGCTCCGTCCGGGCGCTGACTCCCAGGTAATCCGTCCACGCCAATCCTTGTGGACGCGCCCTGCTAGCCAGGAGCGGGCCTCATCAGGGTCCCGCGTGGCGAAATCGCTTTCCCGCAGGGGTCCAGCGAATTTCGTCTTATGCCAGCCGAGGTCGGCACCAAGGCGCCATGCCTTGGTGCCGGCGGGGTTGAGCGCGTCAATGGAGAGCTGGGGCACGGCGAAGCCCTCCTCCGTTTGAGCCATTCAACAGCGATAGACCAGGATCGCTGTCATATTGTCTTGGAAGGGATCCGCCAGGCTTCGGACTTCCCGAGCCAAGGCGTCCAAAGCCCGGCTACCCGAATCTTGACTCAGGCTGGCTCCGATACGCTCATCGCTTAAGGCATCGCTCAGCCCGTCGGTGCACAGCAGGAAGGCCCAGGCACGGTCCAGGCTTCCCTTTTCGTAACCGGGGTCAGCCTCCGGGTCAAGGCCAACCGCCTGGGTCAGAACGTGACCATAGGGATGTCCTCGAGCCCCCTCAAGGGAGAGCCGCCCCTCTTCGACCCAACGCTGAACCACGGTGTGATCGGTGGTGAGCCGTTGTAGCTCATGTCCATTCCAGAGATAGGCGCGACTATCTCCCAACCAAGCCACCTCATAGTGATCCGGATGGAGCCGCAGAGCAACCAGGGTGGTCCCCATATCCGAACTACGCCGTCGGGCCTCCTGGCAAGTAAAGCGATTGGCCGCGGTTACTGCCTTAGCAAGCGGCTGGCCCGCTTGAACCGCCTCGCTAAGGGCCTGGAGAGCGATCTCACTGGCGAGTTCGCCCTCGGCATGCCCACCCATGCCATCCGCTACCGCCCAAAGGGCCAGTCCCGGTGCCTCCCAGTAGCGGTCCTCATTGTTCGGCCGTTGCCCAATTTCACTGACGGCGGCGCTTACCCATTCGGACACAGAAAAGCCTCCTAGTAGGGAATGCCGGGCTGGCCTGCGTCTCAGAAACCCCCGCGAGAGGCCAAGCCCATCCCCTGTCGGCCATCATTGCGCTGGTCCCATCTCCCGAAAAAAGGGAGGATCCTTATCTGGACCCAATAGGGGGCTCCACCTCTTCCGCTAGGACCTCGACCCGGTCGACCATCCCCGCCAAAACGTCGAGGCCACGATCCCAGAACGCGGGATCGGCGAGATCGAGTCCCAGCCGACCCAATAGGGCCTCCGGGCTCTCTGACCCGCCGGCAGCGAGCAGCTCCAGATAGCGAGGAACAAAGGCAGAGCCCTCTGTGCGATAACGCTCGTAAAGGGTCAGCGTCAGCAGCTCGCCAAAGGCATAGGCATAGACATAACCCGGCGCATGGAAGAAGTGGGGGATGTAACTCCACCAATGGCGGTAACCTTCGAGGAGCGTCACCGCCTCTCCCTGATCATCAGCGAATTGAGTCCGCTGTGTGGCAAGCCAAAGCTCCCCGAGGCGGTCCGGGGAGAGCTCGCCCTTCTCGCGCCGAGCCCGGTGCACGGCGTCCTCAAACTGGTACATAGCCACCTGCCGAAAGACAGTGGCAAAGGTCTCCTCCAGTTTGCTGCAAAGCAGCGCCAGCTGGTGCACAGGATCGCTCTCACTAGCCATAAGGTGCTCGAAGGCAAGCATCTCTCCGAAGACTGAGGCAGTCTCGGCCGTGGTAAGGGGGGTATCGGCATTCAAATAGCCCCGCTCCCGGGCAAGGTACTGATGGACCCCATGGCCCAGCTCGTGGGCCAGAGTCATAACATCGGAAGGGGTGCCGGTGAAGTTAACCAGGATGTAGGGATGGACATCCGGGGTTGTGGGGTGGGAAAAGGCACCACCGGTCTTCCCTTCGGCCACAGGGGCGTCGATCCAGCCTTGCTCGAAGAACGCCTCCGCGATCCTTCGCATGTCTAAGGAGAAAGCCCCGAAGGCCTCGAGCACGACCCCCCGTGCTTGCTCCCAATCGAAGGTGCGTCGGGTACCGGGCAGTGGTGCGTAGCGATCGTAATCGTACAGAGTCTCCAAACCAAGGAGGCGAGCCTTGAGGCGATAGTAACGGGCCATCAGGGAATAGCGCCGGCTCACCCCATCCACCAGGGCAGCTACCATGGCCTCGCTGGCTTCGTTGTCCAGGTTGCGCTCCGTCAGCCAGTGGGGATAGTTGCGCAGGCGATCGTCGGTGGCCTTATCCGTCAGGACCGTGTTGAAGATATGGGTCAGCAGAGGAAGCTGCTCCTGCAGCCCGTGGGTAAGCGCTTCAGCAGCCTGACGCCGGGCCTCACGGTCCTCGGCCTTGAGTCGCGTCAAGACCTCTTCCTCAGAGAGGCGCTCGCCTTCAATCTCAAAGCGCAAGCGGATGAAGGTCTCATCGAACAGGCGGGTCCAGGCAGAGCGCGCCGTGAGCTGCTTCTCCGCCAGAATTCGCTCCTCCGGCTCACTCAGGCGATAGGGCCGATAACGACGCAGGGCGGCCAAGAAGTGACGGTAAGGAGCCAGGGCCTCTTCCTCCAGCAGGTGCTCAGCCCTAGCCTCATCCAGTGCCTGCCATTCTAATCGGAAGAACAGGAGCCGATTAGCGATGGCCGTGCTCCGCTCCTCGATCCGGGTAAGGGCTGCCCCAACCTTCGGGTCATCGCTCCGCACGGCATGCAGGAGCTCGATGTAGGCAACGGCCCGACCCAGGCGCTGCTCCACCGCCTCCAGGGAGGCAACGGCCTGCACCAGCTCGCTCGCAGTGAGGCTCGCGATCTGCCCCCAATAGCTCTTGCGAAAGGCCTCCGCTTCGCGTGCGCTCGCGTCGAGCTCGGCTGTCAGAGCCGGATCGTCGGGCCCCGCGTAGAGATCGGACAAATCCCATCGAACGGATTGCGCTCCAGCGGATTCAGGCATCGGCTCGCCCTCCCCCCTTGTCCCGGACGAGCCGTTGCACACAACCCAGATAGGCTTGCTCGTCGGGCTCCGATCCGCTTCGATGGGCCTCCCACAAGGCTTGGCCCAGGCACTCCATCATCTCGTGCTCGGCTGCATGGGTGTCTCCCAAGCCCGCTGCAAGACGCTCATAGGCTTGCCGAATCCCCATGGGACGATCCATCCCGATCTGCTCGGCAAGGGCGATGTGCATTCCCATATGCAAAAAGGGATTGGTCTCACCCTGCTCCGGTGTCCAGTCGCGGTCACTGTAGCGCTGTCGATTGCCCACCACCTGGTGATATTCCGGGTGACGATGGATGACGTCGATGACCAGCTGCTCCGTAGGCTCCAGGACCTCGCCCTTGTGGAATTTCTCCCAGGTCCGGAAAAAGACCTCGCGCAGCTCGGTGCGATCTTCTCCGAAGAGCATGTCGTTGCCTTGACTGTTCTATGTTTGAAGGGCTTAGGACGCCTCGAAATCGGGGTAATGCGTCTTCTCCGACCAAAGGCAGTGACCAAAGACGGGACACTCGCCGCAGAGGGGGCGGCGGGCCTTGCAGACATATCGTCCGTGCAGGATCAACCAGTGATGGGCATGGTGCTTATAAGGGTCAGGGAGGCGGTCTTGCAATGCTCGCTCGACCTCTTCAACATTACGCCCGGGCGCCAAGCCGGTCCGGTTAGCAACACGGAATATATGGGTATCAACTGCAATGGTGGGATGACCGAAAGCAGTATTGAGAAGGACATTGGCGGTCTTGCGCCCCACCCCCGGAAGGCGCTCTAGTGCCTCGCGGCTTTCCGGGAGCTGCCCTCCGTATTCGTCAACCAGGATGCGGGCGGTTCGAATCAGATTGCGAGCTTTGCTGTTATACAAGCCCAAGGATTGGACGTAGCGCCGAATCCCAGCTTCCCCAAGCTCCAAGAAGGCTTGAGGGCTATCAGCCACCCGGAAAAGCTCACGGGTAACTTGGTTAACTGCGATATCGGTGCTTTGGGCGGAAAGGATAACCGCGACTAGGAGCTCGAAGGAGGAAGAGTAGTTGAGCTCGGTGGTTGGGGCCGGATTCGCCTCAGCCAAACGGGCAATGAAGGCCTCCGCCTCGGACTCGGTCATGGAGCGGGTGGGCTTGTCGACCATGGGCAGCAACCCTCCTTGAAGAGTGCAGGAAAGGCAAACAAAAGACCCCACTTTCCTGCCGAGACCGGAACCGGGCGAGCTTCCTTATTCGCTCTCGCCGAAACGCTCTTCCACCAATCGGCTCAGCGCCTCCACAGCCGCTTCCTCATCCGGGCCATTCACCACCAGCTCCAGCTCCGTCCCCCGGGCCGCGCCGAGCATCATGACCCCCATGATGCTCTTACCCGAAACCTCCTTGCCACTCTGGATCAGGGTAACCTCTGAGCGGAATTTGGAGGCCTCGGAGACAAATTTGGAGGCAGCGCGGGCATGGAGGCCAAGCTTGTTGACAATGCGCAGGGAGCACCGGAGCATGATCACTCTCTGCCAGGGGAGCTACGGCTCCACAGATCCCGGCCCAGAACAATTCCTCGGTGCCCCCCTTCCACGCCCTTATCGACCTGTTCCTGCAAGGGCTGATCTCGATAGGTGAGCAACCGGATAAGCATGGGGAGATTGACCCCCGCAATCACCTCCACCTTGCCGGGATCCAGAAACTCAATGGCCAAATTAGCCGGAGTGCCCCCATACATATCCGCGAGGAGGATGGCACCGTCTTCGTCTCGGACGCGATCCAAGGCCTGACCCACTTGGTCATGAATCTTCTCGTAATTTCGCTCCGAGCCCACCCCCACGGCCAACAAGCGGGGCTCGGACCGACCTAGGATGTATTCAGCCGCCCGGATAAGCTCGTCGGGCAGGTCCTCATGAGCGATGACAACAATCCCTCCCATCGCCCCCTTACCTCCGGCCCGAAGGGCGACCATGGTCCCCCCCCAGGTCGCGATGACGAACCTGGACCACGGGAATACGGTTCCGAAAATTATCGGCGAGTCGCTCCGCCATATGCACTGAACGGTGGCGACCCCCTGTGCATCCGAGGGAGATCGTCAGATAGCTACGCGGCTCCGCCCGATACGCTGGCAGCCAAGCCGTGAGCAGATTGCTAATCTCTTGCAACCTTTGCGCTAGCTCGGGCAGATTGTCCAGGAAGGCCCGAACGGCTTCGTCCTGTCCGGAAAGCTCCCCGAGTCCCGGCTCATAATTGGGGTTGGGCAAGAAACGCAGATCAAACACCAAATCACTATCCATGGGCACACCGTACTTAAAACCAAAGGACTGGAAGAGCAATGTCGGCTCTTGGGCATTTGCCCCATTAGCCACGAGGTCCCGAACGCGTCGGCGCAAGGTATGCACAGAGAGGTTACTTGTGTCTACCACCCGGTTAGCAATCTCCGCCATAGGAGCCAATTGCTTGCGCTCTGCAACGATGGCCTCAGGCAGGCTACGCCCGGGCTCGGTCAAGGGATGACGGCGCCTTGTCTCGTTGAAGCGACGGATGAGGGTTGCCTCATTGGCTTCTAAGAACAGGACTCGCACCGAAGTGCTATCCTCGGCAACGAGCCGTTCCAAGACATAAGGCAAATCCTGGAACTGAGCCCGGGTCCGGGCATCGATCCCAACTGCTGCATCGGCTACTGGATGGGGGCCCCGCGCAAGGACCTGGCCCAACTCAGCAAGGAGGCTAGCGGGCAGATTGTCGACGCAATAATACCCCACATCCTCCAACGCATGGATCGCACTAGACTTGCCCGAGCCTGAAATGCCGCTTACAACGATCAGTTCCACTCCCCACTCCGATCATCCTGGAAAAGCTGCCTATCGAGGTGGGCACAGAAATCCTCCTCAGGGTAGGCCCTATGGGTTTTGTGCAGGAAATTCTGGACTGCTACTTCCACCATAATGGCCAGATTCCGACCCGGCGTAACGGGAAGGATCACTCGGGGAATGGGGACATCGAGGATCGCTAGGGTGTCTTCCTCTTGCTGAAGGGGATCAATGTGGATGAGCTCCTCCTCCCGAACCCGTTTGAAGTGAACAATTAGGCGGAGGCGCTTGCTCGCCAGCAGGGTCGCCGATCCAAAGAGCTGACGGATATTGAGGAGCCCTAGGCCGCGGACCTCTAAATGGTCCTTAAGTCTCGCTGGACTCCGGCCGACAAGGGTATCGGGCACTTCGGCCGCAAACTCCGGAGCGTCATCGGCGATCAGGTGATGGCCACGGGTAATCAATTCCAGTGCCACTTCGCTCTTGCCCACACCGCTGGGTCCCGTAAGGAGAGTACCGACTCCCATGACATCCAGGAAAACACCATGGACCGTCGTGCGCTTGGCCAGGACCCGACTCAAATAATGATGGAGGTGATGAACGAGCTGGGGACTGGAGAGGATGGAGCGGAAGAGGGGGGTCACCCCGGCCTCGGCAGCTTCGGCGAGCTCGACGGGGGGGTCTTGATCTCCCTGATCACTTACGACCATGGCAGAGAGCCCCTTGCCGAAAAGGGCTTGAAGGGCCCGATGACGGGCTTCTGGGGTCATCTTGTTGAGATAGGCAATCTCGGCTCGGCCAAAGACCTGGATTCGACCAGGATAGATGAAATCCAGCTCTCCCACCAAGGCCAGGGAAGGCTTTTGGACCATGGCCGAATCGATCCGATGGTCACCCGCCGCACGAGCGGCTACCCATTCTAGACCAAGCGTTTCAGCCTGGGCCTGGAAGAGCTCTTCGATGCGGATAGAGCAAGTCACAGCTGGGTTATGTACTCGTCTCTGGCGATCAAGCGGTCGTAAAGCGCGTTTTCTGGGGCCTGTAATAACTCGTCGCGAAAATTGGGATCATCGAGCATCCGTGCTAGTCGGGCAATAAGGTTCAGGTGCTGTTCGTTGTCCTCGTCGGGAACGAGGAGCGCAAATATGAGGGAGACCGGCTCCCCGTCAACAGCGTCAAAATCGGTTGCTTCGGCCAGACGAATGAACGCTCCTAGGGGCCGCTCCAACTGAGGGAAACGGCCGTGGGGAAGAGCGACCCCGTGTCCTAGCGCGGTAGAGCCGAGCCGCTCTCGGCGAAGCAAGGTCTGAAAGATCTCGCGCTCATCCAGATCGGGCCGATCGCTGTGGAATTGTTCGGCTAGCTGATCCAGTAGGCTTTTTTTGCTGCTCGCGTGACAATTCGCCCAAACCCGACTCCGGGTAAGGAGGTCCCGGACCCGGAGCGGCTTGGGGGCCCATTCAGAGCGCCCTTCTTTTTCCGGATGGCTCCCGGACGGTTGGGAATTATCGGAAGGTGGCATGGCGCGTCCAGAGCCAATGGTTGTCACAAGCTTGCCGGTGAGCCTACTGATCGGCCTTGTCGACCAGGGTATCGATAATGACATATCTATCCTTGCCTAGGGCATTAGCATGCAAGTTGGTTTTTCTCAGGTGCTGACTCTCGCCACGTGGCGCAACGCTTCTGTGCACGGCAAGCCTCCTACGGACTCCCAGCCCCACTCTTCATGCTAGTTGGACCACCCACGTTGATCTACACTCTATAGAGCCTCACGGAGCCCCCTCGCCCTTGCTCAGCTCTTACACCTTGCGCTTGCGCTGACTGGAAGAGGGAATGCCAAGCGCTTGACGGTACTTGACCACTGTGCGCCGGGCCACTTCATAGCCTTGGCCTTGAAGAATCTCGGCAAGCCTGGCGTCACTATAGGGCTTGGCGGGGTCTTCTTCGCTCACCAAGCGTTGGACCATGGCGCGGATAGCAGTAGCGGAGATCCCTCCCCCATCCGTCGTTGCCAGCTGGCTGGAAAAGAAGTACTTTAGCTCAATAACCCCTTGGGGGGTATGCATGTACTTTTGTGTGGTCACCCGTGAGACTGTGGACTCGTGCAGGCCAACGGCCTCAGCGATGTCGCGCAAGACCATCGGTCGCATGGCAGTGGGCCCATGCTCTAGGAAAGCCCGCTGGCGCTCGACGATGGCGGTAGCTACCTTGAGCAGGGTCTCGTTACGGCTGGCCAGGCTCTTAATAAACCAGCGTGCCTGTTGCAAATGGTCCCGGATGTACTTGCGAGTCTCGTGATCTCCCTCTTTGTTATGGACCAAATCAGCGTAGGCGGCGTTGATGCGCAGGCGGGGAATGGCCTCGGCATTAAGGGCCACCTGCCAGTGATCGCCCCGATGATAGACTAGGACATCCGGAATCACAGCGGGCACCGTTGTGCCCCCGATCAATGATCCGGGGCGCGGATTGAGTCCTCGGATCAGATCGACGGCATTGTCTAGCTCGTCTCCCTCGATCCCTAAGGTTCGGCGGAGAGTCCTATAATCCTGGCGCCCCAAGACCTCTAGATGGTTACGCACGATGGCCCGAGCGATGGCCAAGCCCGATGTCCCCTCATCCAATAGGTCGAGCTGGGCTTCCAGGCATTCGCCCAGATCGCGTGCCCCTACCCCCGGAGGGTCAAGGTGCATGATCCAAATGTGCACCGCTTGCACATCCTCTTCAGGGACCTCCAGGGTCTCGGCAATCTCAGCAAGGGTAGCCGTCTGATACCCCCCTTCATTGATGCCGGCGATGAGCCCGTTGGCAATGGCCCACTCGGTGGCGGAAAGGGAAGCCACTTGCACCTGCCAGTAGAGGTGCTCGGTCAGGGTCACAGGGGTCGAGCTTCGCGCCTCCAAGCCGGCCAGCGCGTCCTCTTCGCCCGTGCCGCCCAAGATCGGGGGGTCCGGGGCGACGCCCGCCTCCCAATCCGTATCGACGGTACCCTCTGAGCTCTGGCTCGAATAGGCCTCGCTTGAGACCGTGGTCGCCTCCTGTGAGGCAAGGGCCTCAGAATCCAGCTCGGATTCGAGCTCCTCCTCGCTGCCGGGAACAACTTCCTCCAGGAGGGGGTTTTCCTCGAGAGTCTGACGAACCTCTTGGTCCAGCTCCAAACGGGAAAGCTGCAGCAGCTGGATCGCCTGCCGCAGCTGTGGCGTCATTTTGAGCTGTTGAGAAACTTTAAGTTCGAGGGTCGGTTTCATGGCTTACAGAGAAAAGTGCTCCCCTAGATAGACTCGCCGTACCTGTTCATCTTCAATGATAGCGCTTGGCTCGCCGGACGTCAGTACGCGGCCTTCATTCAGGATATAGGCACGATGGCAGATACCCAGAGTCTCCCGAACATTATGATCAGTGATCAGGACCCCAATGCCGCGCTGCTCCAGGTGCCGGATGATTTGCTGGATATCGCGGACGGCCAGTGGATCCACTCCCGCAAAGGGCTCGTCGAGGAGGATGAACTGAGGGTCATTTGTCAGAGCACGAGCAATCTCCACCCGCCGACGCTCACCACCCGACAAGGACTGCCCGAGCTGATGACGGATGGAGGCAATGCCCAGCTCTTGAAGGAGCTCTTCCAGGCGCTGCTCCCTCTGGGCGCGGGACAGCTTCAAGGTTTCGAGGATGGCAAGCAGGTTCTGCTCCACAGTGAGGCGACGGAAAACCGACGCCTCCTGAGGAAGATAGCCGATTCCCAGGCGAGCTCGACGATACATGGGAAGCCCGGTCATGTCCCTCCCGTCGAGTCGTATGGTACCGCTATCCGGCCTCACCAGGCCGACGATCATATAGAAGCTCGTGGTCTTGCCTGCCCCGTTGGGACCGAGCAGGCCAACGATTTCCCCAGGCTCCAGCAAAAGGTCGACTTCCAAAACAACCGCTCGCCCTCGGTAGTGCTTGGTTAGGTTTTGGGCCTCGAGAGCGCTCATTCGGTTTCCTGCTTCGGGGATTCGCCCTGCTGTTCGTCTTCTTGCCCTGGTGGGTTATCCGGCTGGAAGACCGCTCGGGCGCGCCCCCCTTTCTTCTCCTCACCGCTGTAGACCTCCGTACGGCGTTGGTCCATGAAATAACGGATACGGGCTCCTTGAAGGGTATTAGGTCCTTCTTCTAGACGGGCATTCCCCACCATCAAGAGGGAGCGATCCGAGGCATTGTAAAAGGCTTCCTGCGCACGGCCCCGCCGCTTGGCCTGTTCCAGGGTTACCGGCTTCCCGATAGCGTGCGCCCGCTGAATCCCGTCGCTGTTGTAATACACCACCAAGCGAGCAGCGTGCAGGACCATCTCGCCCTTTCGCGCCTTCACATCGCCAGTGTAAACGGCCTTCTGCTCGGCGTCTTTGATGACCATTTCATTGGATTCCACAATCAGAGGCTCTTCGGCGTCTTTCGCAGGCGTGTTGGCCAATCCCCAAGCCGGAAAAACGGTCCAAGCAGCGAGAATTGCCCCTAGATGCAGCCTAAGCCAGAAACGGCACATCTCAGGACGGGTCAACGGGCCTCCTCCAGAAGGTAGTAGAAACCTGCTTGTGAAGCCGAACTCGACCTAGTTCGATCCACAATGTAGCCCCGATTCCGGTAGCCCTCCCGAAATCGGCAACAATTCGAACCGGTTCCTGGGTCTTGGCCTGAGAAGCAGAAGGCAGATAGTGCAAAACGTTAGTGCTCAGCCGATAACCTTCCGGATCAATGACCCGAACATCCCCCCTCAAAATGATCTCATGGCTCCCATCCTCGACTCGCCCCATTCGGGAGTAGACACGGAACGGCGGACTACGCTTCCGACGAACGGCCAAATGGACAAAGCGAAGTCGGGTATAGCCTGCCTCGGGAAAGTGCACGGCATGCTCCGCTTTCAGATGCCAGCGCTCCTTTCCCTGCCGTTGGCGGAGGCGGAGCTTGTCGATCTCGGCAGCTGCCTCAATCCCCCTTGAAGAAGCGGACTCACGGGCCGGTTGCCGATTCTGCAACAAAGCCCAAGCCAAGATAATGGCTCCCGCCACTATAGCGGCAAGGACTCGCCTCTGGCTCCAGACGCCACTTTTCAAGTTCCTTTCCTAACCAATCCGGCACCCGACCGCCCCCGGCAGTGCGTCCCTCTGATACCCCAGTCGCACTCGCTAAGGAGAACGAACGTTTGCCATGGCGCAGCGACTCCACCCCAACTCCTACCGCTGAGCCCGGATTCGATCCTACAAAACCTTATTGCAGCTGTCGCACTACTAAGGGGAACATCAATAACGTCACTGGGATCGGCCCGGTAACGGGTAGGGAACGACCGAGGGGGTGGCCGAAAGGGCACCCCCCAGAGCGGATTACCCGTTACCGGGCGGGCGTCTCGTGGCAAAACGTTCGTTTTCGCTGCTAAGAATGGGGCTAGTGGCTTAACCGACCCTGCAGTGCCCCTTCTGTCTGGAGCGTCTCTGGCAAGGCAGTACCAGGAGCCCTAGTTACTCCAATGCTCGTCGATCACGGCCTGCCAATGGCCCTGAATCGCCAGGAGGCGGTCCGCCACCTCGCGAACAGCCCCGCGACCGCCTGAGGCGGTTGTAATCCAGTGGGCCCGCTTCCGAACCTCAGGATGGGCATCGGCCACCGTCACTGCCAGGCCGGAGCGAGTCATGAGGGGGAGATCCACGAGATCGTCTCCTACCGTGGCCACCGAGGCAGGATCGGTGTCCGTAGTAGCAAGGACCCGATCGAAAGCGGGCTCCTTACGGGCAGCGCCCTGGAAGACATCCCGTATACCCAGCTCCTCGGCACGATACGCCACTACTGAGGAGCAACGTCCGGAAATAATGGCAACGCGGAGCCCTCGCTTATGCAGGAGCTTGATCCCATGGCCATCTCGGACATCAAAGCGCTTATGCTCGCTGCCCTGGTCGTCCATATAGATCCCCCCTTCCGTGAGAACACCGTCCACATCCAGAATCAGCAAGCCGATGCGAGCCAAGCGCTGCTTCAACCGGTGCCGAGACAGGGAGCCGGAGCGACTCACAGGACGCCCGCTCGCAAAAAATCGTGCATATTCAGAGCACCACTGACCCGATGATCGGCATCCACTACGAATAGGCCATTGATGGCCTTTTCCTCCATCAGTTGGAGGCCTCGGGACGCTAGCTCTTCGCAGCCGATAGTGTACGGGTTAGGGGTCATGGCTGCGCTCACCGGGTCCGTTTGGAGATCGATTCGGCAGTCGAGGGCCCGGCGAAGATCGCCATCAGTAACGATCCCCACTAGCCGGCGGTCTTGCCCTATAACGCCCGTCATCCCCAAACGTTTAGCGGTCATCTCCAGCAGGGCCTCGCGCATAGGCGCCTCAAGGGACACAATGGGGACCTTGTCTTCGGTATGCATGAGGTCACCGATGCGCAGCAAGAGGCGCTTTCCGAGGCTTCCTCCGGGATGGAAGCGGGCAAAGTCCTCTGCAGTGAAGCCTCGCTCCTCGAGCAGAGCCACTGCCATGGCATCGCCCAGAGCTAAGGTGACCGTTGTGGAAGCAGTCGGAGCCAAGTTCATGGGGCAAGCCTCGGCTGCCACACTGATATCGAGGACCCGATCGGCTCGCTTGCCCAAGGTACAATCGGTTCGGCCCACCATGGCGACAAGCGGAATATTGAGGCGCTGGAGCAGCGGCAGAATGGCCACGAGCTCCTCGGTCTCACCCGAGGAGGAAATGGCTAGGAGCACATCCTGGGGAGTAATCATCCCCAGATCCCCGTGGCTGCCTTCCGCCGGATGCATGAAGAAGGCGGGAGTGCCGGTACTGGCCAGCGTTGAAGCGATCTTCCGGCCGATGAGCCCCGATTTGCCCATGCCCGTTACCACGAGCCGACCGGGGGCCTCCAATATCAGCCGTACTGCCTGCTCAAAGGCCCCATCCAAACGCCCTTCGGCACGGCGGAGGGCATCGATCTCGATCTCGAAGGTACGCTTCGCCTTTTCCAGGATCTGGCTCATGGAGACCTCCCGACTTGCGGTCCTAGGGAGCCGGCACTAAGGTGAGCCTTGTGGAAGACACTGGGGCAGAAAGCCATGGATAGGGTGTTCATTTGCGACCTTCGAGTCGAAGCCGTCATCGGTATTTTCGATTGGGAAAGGCGGATTCGCCAAACGCTTTCCATCGATTTAGAGACCGCTACCGACTGCTCGATCGCAGCAGCTAGCGAGGATGTAAGCGACGCTGTGGATTATAAGGCCTTAGCCAAACGAATCGTGGAATTCCTGGAAGCCAGCGATTTCCAGCTTGTGGAAACTGCCGCTGAGCGCACTGCCGCCATGCTCCGAGAGGAGTTCGGTCTGCCCTGGCTTCGGCTTCAGCTCCGCAAGCCCGCCGCCCTGAGAGAGGCCCGCGATGTGGGAGTAATCGTTGAACGGGGGGAGCTACCGGCCTCGCCCCGCCCCAGCCCCTTACACCAGCCTCTTCGCCCCACGGACAACTCCCAAAGGGGTCCAAAGGGGTGAGGACCAGGGGAGCCAAAGGATGTGCCTGTGACCCTTGCCTATACAGGGATTGGGAGCAACATCGACCCCGAAGCCAACATCTATGGCGGTATCGCTGCACTACGAAAGGAGTTCACCCAGCTCCTCTGTTCCCCCATCTACCAGAGTGAGCCCGTCGGTTTTACCGGTCCCCCTTTTTACAACCTCGTGGTGCGCTTTGTCACCGATCGCTCCCTAGCCGAGGTGGTTGCCACCTTGAGAACCACCGAAAGGTGCTTCAGCCGTAAGCGCGGAGGCGGCTTTGGCAATCGCACCCTGGACTTAGACCTGCTATTGTTTGACGACCTAATCACTCGGGACCCCGTGGTCCTGCCTCGCCCCGATATCCGGAAATACGCCTTTGTGGCTAAGCCCCTCGCCGAGCTCAACCCCGAAGGCCGCCATCCCGAACTTGGAGTCACCTTTACCGATCTTTGGGCCGCCTTCCCACGGGGCTCGGAGAGCAAGCTGCAGCGGGTGGAGCTGGAGTTAGGCTGCTGATCTCAATGCCGAGGCACTGAAAGGCCTTTTCAATGCCCGACTCAAAGGGAGCCGACAGGCACCACCTGCCACAAGAAGCCTTGACTGGACTCAATATCAATACAAAAGGCGCCCCCCCTCTACTGACAGAACCTGACCCGTAATGTAGTCCGCAGTGACCAAGTAACGGATCGCATCGGCAACCGGCTCAGACCCACTAAGCCGGCGAAGGGCTGAGCTTTGGAGGACAACTTCCTTGTGCTCCTCTGTCACACCCTCCTTAGGCCATAGGGCCCCGCCGGGCGCAACGGCATTGACCCGGATCTCGGGCCCCAGATCCTTGGCTAAAGCCTGGGTAAGCATGATCAAGCCGGCCTTGGAAACCGAATAGACGGCATGATCGGCTAGAGGACGTTGGCCATAGATATCGGCCAAGTTAATAATGCATCCTCCCTTTTGCCTAAGGTATTCCTGAGCCGCCTGGGCCAGGAAAAAGGGGGCCCGGAGATTAGTGTCCATGAGCTCGCGCCACTGGTCCTCCGTGGTTTCCCTCAGAACAGTCGAGAAAAACCGGGCCGCGTTATTGACCAAGATATCGAGTCCACCAAAGGTGGCTGCTACCGATTCCACAAGCGGCCCCAAATTGACCGTTTCATCCAGAGCGCAGCCAAACACACGTGCCCGGCCCAGCCCTTGGGCTTCCAGCTCCTCAGCCAGAGCCTCGGCATCGGTTTGGCTGGTATGGTAATGGATAGCGATCTCAGCACCGGCCGCGTGCAAGCGGCGGGCCGTAGCTGCCCCCAACCGCTGGGCACCCCCAGTAATCAGGACAATGCGCCCCTCAAGCTCAGTGTCAGTCATGGCTTATCCCACAGGGCTCCATGCGCACATCGCGGCTCCAAACGACTGGCTGCCGAGCGCTCAAGGATAAGGGCCCGGAGCTAATCCCCAGAATAATCCCAAGGCTCAATCAGTGTAACCTCGACGCCCCCTGAGAATTCCGGAGTCCGGAATATGGAGAACCGATTGGCCCTTCCTGAGCCTTCTTCCGAAGAGATCGAGCGCGTTAAGACCGTAACGAAAGTACTACGGAGACGGATCGCAGCCTCGGGAGGAGCGATCCCTTTTTCCGAGTTTATGCGGATTGTCCTATACGAACCCGGGCTAGGCTACTATGTCGGCGGTCGAAAGCACCTGGGCTGGAAGGGCGATTTCGTCACCGCTCCTGAACTAACGCACTTTTTCGGCCTGACAGTAGCGAGTCAGGTAGTTGATCTGTTAAGGCGTTCCGATTCCGAGGAGGTATTGGAGGCCGGGGCTGGCAGTGGCGCACTAGCAGCCCAAATCCTGACCGAAATGGAACGACTGGATGCCAAGCCACGGCGCTACCGCATTCTGGAGGTGAGCCCAGACCTTCGAGACCGGCAATATCGCACACTGGCCCACACAGTTCCCCACCTATTGGACCGAGTAACCTGGCTGCACGATTTTCCCGCTGGGCCTTGGTCCGGCGTGGTCCTCGCCAATGAACTCCTGGACAGCCTCCCTGTCCATCGTGTACGCGTAACCGAAAAGGGGGTGGCCGAGCTCTATGTTGCAACAGATGGCGAAGGCTTCCACTGGCAAGAGGGCCCCTTGTCGGACCCCCGAATCGAGGAGCAGCTGGGCAACCGACCCGCCTTGCCGGTGGGCATGGAGACCGAAGTGGGCTTAGAGGCCTCGGCTTGGGTCGCCCAAGCCAGTGAGCACCTACAGCGGGGGGGGGTGTTGCTGATCGACTACGGCTATCCCGCGGCCGAGCTCTACAGCCCCGAGCGATATCGGGGCACTCTAATGGCCCACTATCGGCACCGGGCACACGAAGACCCCCTCTGCCTTCCGGGGGTCCAGGACCTCACCGCGCACGTGGATTTCTCCGCCATTGCGGAAGTAGGTCGAAGCAGCGGGCTCGAAATCGGGGGCTTCGTTCCGCAAGCCCAATTCCTGATCAATCTGGGCCTGACCCATCGCGTGGAAGAGGTCCTTGCCCATGAGGGGGCAGAAGAGACAGAACGGCTCCAAATGGCCACTGCCCTCAAGCAGCTGACCTTGCCAGGGAGTATGGGCGAGCGCTTCAAGGCCCTCCTGCTTGTTCGGGGAGCGGAAGGCCCCTTTCTGGGATTCCGCCAAGGCGACCGCAGGGGGCTCCTCTAAGGATGGGGTACCTGCAGTCTGTAACCCTAGCGCTTCTGCAAGGGATTACCGAATGGCTTCCCATTTCCAGCTCTGCCCACTTAATCCTGCTACCGCGGTTCACCAGTTGGCCAGATCAAGGGCTCGGCTTCGATGTGGCTGTCCACACCGGATCCCTTTTGGCGGTACTGGCCTATTTCCGAGTCGAGCTTTGGGCCATGGCCAAGGCTTGGCTCCGTTCCCTCGTCACTGGCCAAGTGCACAACGAGGCCAAGCTAGCCTGGGCGGTCCTGCTGGGGACTATCCCGGTAGGGCTGGCCGGTCTAGCTTTCAAGGATGTCGTGGAGACAACCCTACGTAATCCTCGGGTCCTGGCTTGGGCCCTGATCGGCTTCGGCCTAGCTCTTTGGTTGGCAGACAGGAGGGGAGGACGGACTCGCACCGAGGACCAGCTCAACTGGAAGGATGTGGCCTTTATCGGCTGCGCTCAGGCCTTGGCCCTGATCCCGGGTACCAGCCGCTCGGGTATTACCATGACCGCAGCCCTCAGCGTCCATTGGACTCGGGAGGCCGCCGCCCGATTCTCCTTCCTGCTAGGCATCCCAGTTATTGCCTTGGCAGGGGGATTGGACTTGGTAGCGCTGACGCGCGGCGAGCTCAATCAACCGATTGGCATTCTAATGGTTGGCTTCCTCGCCAGCGCCGCAGCCGCCTATCTTTGCCTGTGGGCCTTCCTGGCTTGGATCCGCCGAGTTGGCATGGCCCCTTTCGCCGTTTACCGGCTTCTCCTAGGGGGAGGACTGCTGGCCGTATTCTAGCCTGAAGGCGGAGATTCGGGCTAAGGACTAGCCTTTAAAAAGCAGCCGGCGAAGATCGTGAGCTATGGCTTCGGAGCTATCGCTCGGGCGGGCCACCAGTCGGGGCTCGCCTTGGCGGTCAAAGATGAAAACCGCTGTGCTGTGGGCCACCCGGTAGTCTGCGCCTTCGGACTGATCTCGGTTGTAGACCACCCGGTAACGCCGGGTCAGCTCCTCAAGCCGATCGGCGCTGCCCCGCAGGCCCACGAACTGTGGTCCAAAAACACGGACATAGCGCCGCAGGCGCTGGCGTGTGTCTCGATCGGGGTCGACTGTGACGAACAGGACCTGAACTTGATCCGCTTCTTTCCCTAATCGATCGAGGGCCTGATGCAAGGTGGCCAATGTGGTCGGGCAAGCATCCGGGCAGTGAGTGTAGCCGAAATAAAGGAGAACCACTCGTTCTCGGAAGTCGCGGCCATGGACCGTTTGGCCCCAATGATCGGTCAGGGTGAAGGCGAGCTCAGGCATGAGTCCGGAAATGTTGCGAACCCGCCAGCCGGCCTGTTCTGGGGCACAGCTCACCAGAAGGGTGAGACCCGCCGTGACAGCAGCCCCAAGCCGAATGAGCCTACCTAGAGCATCCATCACCCAACCTCCGGCGTCGGCCTGCTACCCGTTCCCCTCGGCGGACCCTCCCGCTGGTGCAGCCACATGCGCAGGACGATTAACGCCGCTACGACACTCATCATGCTTGCCGGGATCCAAGTGATCAGCCCCCCGAGCTGCTGGTCCGCAATCGGGGTAATGGGCCAGGCTCGCCCGCAAATGTTGTAGACCTCGAATAGGATTTGATCACTCAAAGCGATATAGGCCCCAATCAGGATCTGGGGAGGCATGATCCCCCATACCATGAGCATGCGGACCCCGAAGCCCCATCCACCTTGGGCACGAGAGCGGGGGTCTAGGACAAGCCACCAGAACAGCAAGCCCTCGACCACCATGCTCCAATTCATAGCATGGTAATACGGCTCGCTCAGCATGGCCGCAAAATGCACGCTCGGTATCAGCCAGAAATAGATCAATCCGACGAAGAGCAATGAGGCTATTAAGGGGTTCTGCAAGAAGCGGTAGAGACCCTGGATAACCGGATGGTGCCAGAAGGGGACAAGCCATCCTTCGCGCAAATGCCGAGGCAAGGCCCGGCCCATCACCGTATGAGGCCGCCCCAGGAGCATCAGGAAGGGCCCCATATGATGAAGAACCAAGTGTTGGCCACGGTGGACCCAGAACATGTGCTGGGCCAAATAATCGATAGGGGTTTGAAGCACGGCATAGGTCAACCCTAGCCCCGTCCAAAAGGCCAGGCCTCGCCCAATGCCAAAGGGGGTGCCCATCCGCCGCGCGCGCCTTTGACCGAGGGCGAACAAGGCGGCAGCAAGCAGGGTGGCCATGAGGACTGTGGGGGAAAAATCGTAAGGGGAAAGCAGGCGGAGCAGATCGGTCATGTCGGGTTATGGACTCGGGGCATCCTCTCTAGTTCTCTAGCGATTCCTTGAGGCTAGGACAGCAGTTAGGGGAATCCGATCCCGGGCAGGACAGTGCATTGGGGACAGTGAGCTGGTCCTGCGTCAGGGGGAGATGCTCTCGCTGCCCTCGCCTTCAAGCAGGATCGCACTCCGGATGAGGTAGCAGGTGAGATTGCAGCCGGGGCAAGGGCCCTAAGGCTCGTGGACGAGGACCTTGGATCCATGATAGAAGCGGTTTTCGGATGGAAAAAAGATTTTTGGGTTCGAATCTTCGATTGAGCGTGGTAACGACCCCGCGTAGCCTGAGCGAGGCTCGGCAGTCCAGACTGGGGCCAGTCAATAACTATGCCGCATTGCAGATCAATAGGCAGCACTGCTCGTCAAACCAACTGATCCTCCCTTGCCCCGAGACCCACAACGCAGAAAAGGCCAAAGAATGGGAGCTCCACGAGCCCACCTTCCTGTAGTGGCGATTCTGGTTGGATGGCTCCTTACGGGGCTTGCGGCTGGGACCTTTGCCACCGAGACCCGGCCCCAAGACAAACTCCGGCAAAAACAGCAAGAGCTAGAGCGACTCAAGTCCCAGGCCCAAGCAATCGAGGCACGTCTGGAGCGGACACGCGCCCACAAGAAGGGCGTTCGCAGTGCGCTCTACGAGCTCGAAGAGCAGATCGGCGCCTTGCGTGAAAGGCAACAAAAGAATCGGCAGACTCTAAAACAGATCCGTCGGCGTCTGAATACGCTCAAAAAGCGACGGGAGCGCATTGCCAATCGATTAAACGACCACCGGAGCCAATTGGCGGCCTATCTTGAAGCTGCCTACCGAGGAGGGCAGCAGGGCTTCCTCCGCCAACTCTTCGGACATGAGAATCCTGCTGCCCTGCGGCGGGCCCTGGCTTACCTAAGCTACCTCCATCGAGCCCAACAACGGCGGATTGCCCAACTTCGCACCGACCGTGCCCGTTTGCAGAAGGTGCTGGATCAGCTCAAGGAACGCAGGGAACAAGCCCACCAACTGGAAGAGCGCCTGGCCGAGCAAGAGGCGCAGCTAGAGGCACGCAAGGCTCAACGCCAGGATCTGCTCGAGAAGCTAGCGGATAAGAGCCGGCATCAGAAGCAGCGGCTTTCCGCTCTCCGCTCGGATCAAGCGAGCCTCCGCCGCCTTTTAGGACAGTTACGCCAAGAGGGACTAGGGCAACTCAAAGGTCAGAGGATGAGCGACCTCCAAGGAGAGCTTCCCCTACCCGTCGCCGAAGGTAAGATCCTGACCCATTTCGGAACTGCTCGCGAGGGACAATCCCTGAAATGGCAGGGAGTCCTGCTGGGGGCGGAGCCCGGAACCGAGGTGCGAGCCGTTTTCCGGGGTCGGGTAGCCTATGCCGATCATCTCCGCGGGTACGGATTGCTGGTCATAGTCGACCATGGCCAGGGCCTTCTTTCCTTATATGGGCATAACCGGGCCTTGTTTAAAGAAGTCGGAGAATGGGTAGAAACCGGTGCCCTTTTGGCCGAGGTGGGAAGCACGGGGAGGCAGCAACGAAGTGCCACTTACTTCGAGATCCGCCGCGAGGGCCAACCCGTGGATCCCTTGAAGTGGTGCCGTAGCCCCCGTGGTCAAAAACGCAGCCGAGCCAAGCCACCCTTGCCTTCCAGGCATTTGTGGGCTCTGAGATAACCGCTTAGAATAATCGCTTTCTTACAGCCGAAGGAAAGGATCCTCGCCCAGCGGAGCTTGTTGGCTGCTCTGCTTCCTAAAGAAAAGCGAGAAGATCCGGCAATGGAGCCATCCATGGAACCACTGAGCCGTCTCCGGATTCTCTTCGTTCTCTTTCTGGGCATCCTTGTCGGTGTGGGCCTCACCCTGGAGCGGATCTCCCAAGCCGACCAAGGAGGATCTAAGGAGCCGATTCCTTACCAGCAGCTCCAACGCTTCAGCGCCGCTTACACCCAGATCAGAGACAAATACGTTGAAGAGGTTTCGGCCGATAAGCTCATCGACGGAGCCATTAACGGCATGGTGCAGAAGCTTGACCCCCACTCCAGCTACCTCTCTAAGGACATGCTCCGGGAGATGCGAGTGGAGACGAAGGGCAAATTCGGGGGGCTGGGGATTGAAGTGACCATGGAGAATGGCTTCATCAAAGTCGTTTCCCCGATCGATGGGACACCTGCCGACAAGGCTGGACTGGAAGCGGCGGATCTGATTGTCCGCATCGAAGATACCCCCACCAAGGATCTAACCTTGATGGAGGCGGTAAAGAAGATGCGGGGCGAGCCCGGTACCAAGATTAAGCTAACCGTGATCCGGGAAGGCTTCGACAAACCCCGAGACTTCACCATTACCCGGGATATCATCCAGATTGAAAGCATCAAATCTCGGATGCTTACGGAGAAGATCGGCTATATTCGAATCGTGCAATTTCAGGAGAGCACGGCCAGCAAGCTCCGTCAGGCGGTCAATCAACTGCGCGGCGATCGCCAAGCTCCCTTGGCCGGGTTGGTCCTTGATCTGCGGAACAATCCCGGAGGGGTTCTATCGGCTGCAGTGGAAACGGCTGATGCCTTCTTAAGGAAAGGTAAGATCGTCTACACCAAGGGTCGAGTAGAAAGCAGTGATATGACGATGCATGCCGATTCGGCCAGCGTTCTGGAAGGAGCTCCGATGGTCACCCTCGTTAACGCCGGATCGGCCTCAGCCTCAGAGATTGTTGCAGGCGCCCTCCAGGATCACGGCCGGGCCATTATCATGGGCCTTCCAACCTTCGGTAAAGGCTCTGTGCAAAGCATCATCGAAATGGAGGATGGGGGCGGACTCAAGCTCACCACCGCCCGGTACTTTACTCCCAAGGGAGGCTCCATTCAGGCGAAGGGAGTTCATCCAGACATTGAGGTGAAGCCGCTGGAAGTCAAGCAACCGGAAAAGGATGGGGCAGCCCTCACGGAAGGAGACCTTCCAGGCCACTTGAAAACGCGGCAACCGACCCAGGAAGAGAAGACCCAGGAGGGCGAGAAGGGCCAAGGGCAGCCCCCTTCTTATTTGGAGGATTACCAGCTTACCCAAGCGGTGAACCTGCTGCGGGGTATCCTCTTGAGGGAAGGCCAACGGGCTTCCTGATCATAGGAGGGATCTTCGGCTGAGCCGGCTTCCTTCTCTAGGCGCTTTTCTTATGGATACTCCGCCGGGATAACGCATGGGAGGAACAGTGGCAAGCAAGCGCCTCGTCAAGCCTCAAAGGCAAAGGCGTTATGGGGGTGCTCGATGGGCCGGGCTTGGCCTGCTAACCGCCCTTTTTCTCACTCTCGGGATCGAGGAGTTTACCAACGGTTCGGGGTCTCCCTCCCAGTCCATAGACGGCCCTAATACTCCCCCTACTCGGGAGCCACTCCAGGCCGGAAAGGGCTCCTCAACCTCCACTCGAAGGGAATCGGCAAGGGAGCAGCCCAAGCTAACCGAGCGCGGCCCCCGTGCCGCCATCATTATTGATGATCTCGGCAATAGTTGGTACCAAGCCCGTTCGGTAACCTCCCTTTCCTATCCAGTGGCTGTCTCCATCCTTCCCGAAACCCCCTTTGCCGAGCGCACTGCCCGACGCGCCCATGCGCAGGGTAAGGAGGTCCTGCTCCATATGCCCATGGAACCCTCGGACTCTTCCATCTCGCTCGGCCCCACTTTCTTGCGTACGGATATGGATCGGAGTGAGCTCATGGCGCTCCTGGGCTCCAATCTCGGCGCAATCCCCTATGTTCAAGGGGTAAACAACCACATGGGAAGTCAGCTCACCAGCCAGACCCAGCCTATGAGCTGGGTTATGAAAACCCTTGATCGACGCGACCTGTTCTTTGTCGATTCGCGCACAACTGCGCGCTCTCAGGCCTTGGCTCAAGCCCGAACGCAAGGAGTTCCCGCCACAGAACGGGATATCTTTCTTGACCACCGCCCTCACCGGAAGGCCATCCGTACCCAATTCTTGAAACTCCTGGCTGAGGCACGGCAACGGGGAACGGCTGTCGCTATTGGGCACCCCCACCCGGCCACGCTTGCAATCCTTCAACAGTGGCTACCGAAAGCTTCCTCCCGGGGGGTGGAAATCGTCCCCGTTCAAGAAGTGCTTGCAGTCCGTGCCTTGCAAAGACCCGGCAGCATTGACTTGGCCTACCGGGAAGGCAAACTAGTTGAAGGAGATAAGCCTTGACTCGCGTTGTTGTCCCGATCGCTGCGGGCTTCGAGGAAATCGAGACCATGACCGTAGTAGACATCCTTCGGCGAGCCGATATCGAGGTAGTAACCGCAGCGATTGCCGAGACACCGGTAACCTCGTCACATGGTGTTCGAGTAGAAGCGGACACCACAATAGAAGCGATTCAGGACGATCCGGAAATCGAGATGGTCGTTCTTCCCGGTGGGCCTGGCACACGCAAGCTTGGTGAGAGCAAGGCTTTGCGGCATCTTGTCGAACGGCTTCAGCAGGCAGATCGGGAAATCGCGGCCATCTGTGCCGCCCCTTCCGTGCTCGCGGATTACGGATTACTCAAAGGCAAACGGGCAACCAGTTTCCCCGCCGTTCGGGATCGGCTGGTAGCCTCCGGGGCCGATTACCGGGAAGAGTCGGTAGTGCGAGACGGCAAAGTGATCACCTCCCGCGGTCCCGGTACCGCCATGGATTTCGCCTTAGAGCTGGTCGCGGTCCTCGCAGGCACGGACAAGCGCCAGGAAGTCGAAGCCCGCTTAATCCGCCCAACAACCCAAACTAGCTAGGCTCAGCGGGCGGCTAGCCAGACTTAGGTCGCCTCAATGGGATCGCCTTTGGGATGGTCCGATGAAACCGGCAAGCCCCGCCGCTGGATCCAACCTTGGCCTGGACAGGGCGTTACCAACTGGCAACGCCCTGTTTTTCTTGTTTTTCAGCTAAGTAAGATAATTTGGCGAAATGTATGTTGCCTTCTGGGGACAATCAAAGGGTGTTGCTCGCCTGCCGCAACCTGAACGGATGACTAGGATTTGTTTAACAAATTGATCATAAAGGACTCATCCAACTAGGCACGATATTTGTTTTAGTAAGAATGGTCCTCTTGGGAGGTAGGATAAAATCTCGGGGTCACTAAGCGCCGCCACCTCGGAGCCCCAAAAGGTTTGGGGGAAAGGTCACACGGGAAATTCTCTTCATGGACAGCAAGTAAAGGTTCTTAGGACCCAGCTCTGTTTAACCAGAGGCAGGATTAATTCCCGGGGTCGGGGCTTAGTTTAAACAAGGGCCGGGAAGATGTGGGGGGAAACCGCTGGCCCTGATTCCGGATCCTTCTTTCACCAAAGGGCCTGGGATCTGGCTGCCTGGTGTAGGGGAGGGCCCTCCTTCGGGAGGGCCTTTTTGCATTGTATACAAAGCCCTTCCTCCTAAGCCTTCACTGG
>CAYVMM010000001.1:28486-46422 GCA_964452535.1 uncultured Gammaproteobacteria bacterium
CTAAGCCTTCACTGGGCCCCGAGCTACGCCTTGAACAAGCCCGGGCAATTGGCAAACCCCCGCGCAGGGCTGTGGCCCGAACCGCATCCGGTTATGAACCACAGTGCCAATCGGGGTAGCTATTAGTTACTAAGAAGAACGTCAGTCGCTCCTTACCCGTTATCGGGCCGTCCCGGTGACTGGATTAATGTTCCCCTTAATACCAAGCGTAGCCCCATGGCAAACTGTCCATTTCCCTTAGTAACGACTACTTAGCTCTCCGTGCATCCAGAGTCCCCCCTCCCCTATGGTAAGATGGTATTCTAACTATCGCATCTCCGGATAAAAGGCATACCTTGCCACTGCTCAGCTAAGGGAAGGCCATTGTGACAGGGGGTCATCGGCTGGAGCTTGACGACAGCAATTTCTTCACCCAGGCGATCGGGGAAGGAGGCGTTTCTGAGACCGAGCTAACAAGCCTGGAGCCCCGCTTACAAGGATTGGCCCAACGTTTAGCAAAATGGCAAAAAGGCGCAGAACCGAGCTTCTTTCATCTCCCTTTCGAGCCTCAGCACCTAGAAAGCGTACGGGAATGGGGCAGCCAAATCGCGGGGGCCTATGAGCGGCTGGTCGTTCTGGGGATGGGCGGATCCAGCCTGGGCGGTGAAATGTTGGTGCGCTGCTTAGGGGGGTCGGAAGCCCAAGGGCGGGTGATTTTCCTCGACAATGTGGATCCAATTGGCATCCAGGAGCGCCTGGCCGGTATCCACTGGCCCACCACAATGGTCTTAGCCGTTTCCAAGTCCGGGAACACCGCTGAGACCTTAGCCCAACTGCTCACTCTAATCCCTCGGATCGAACGGGCCTTGGGCAGCCGCCGGCTCCCGGATCATCTGGCCATCCTCACCGAAGCCCCGAACGGGGCACTGGCCCAGCTAGGACGGCAATGGGAGGCGCCCGTTATTCCCCATCCCCCTGTGGGGGGACGCTACTCGGTACTCTCCCCCGTGGGACTCTTGCCAGCCTACATCGCTGGCGTCGACGTGGAGGCCTTAGTCAACGGGGCTGCGCGCATGGCCGAGTGCTGCCTCAGGCCCTACCTTGATGAGAACCCCGCCTTCTACGGGGGAGGCGCGCAATATCTGCTGGCCCAAAAGGGCAAGACCCAATCGGTGGTCATGCCCTACACTGACCGGCTGTATCAGATGGCCTCCTGGTTTCGCCAACTCTGGGCGGAAAGCCTTGGCAAGCAGGACGAAGCAGGCCACCCCCACGGCCTGACGCCGGTTCCTGCCCTAGGAGCTACCGATCAACATTCCCAGCTCCAGCTCTACCTCCAGGGACCCGCCGATAAGCAGTTCACCTTGTTCTATACAGGCGAGACAATCTTGCAAGGGGAAAGGGTACCCCCGCGCTTCGCCGAGCCTTCCGCGGTCACTCCGCTAGCGGGCCATTCCCTTGGAGAGCTGCTCCTTGCCGAGCTCTTCGCAACCCAGGAAACCCTAACTCGAAGCGGTCGACCCAATCGCACGATTCGGCTCCCCATGCTGGAGGCAGAGGCCTTGGGAGAGCTTATCATGCTGCTGGAGACGGAGACGGTGGTGGTAGCCGAGCTTCTAGGGGTCAATCCCTTTGATCAACCGGCCGTGGAGGAAAGCAAAGTATTGGCCCGGCAGTACCTCGCGCGCATGGAAGAGGAACCCTTCTTCCAGGAGGGCAAGGCCACCCCGTCGAACAGGAGCCGCTAATGGCTACCCTTTTCACCAAGATCATCAACGACGAAATTCCAGCCGAGAAGTTACTCGAGGATGACCATTATCTGGCCTTCCTCGATATTCGTCCGATTCGCTCAGGGCACACCTTGGTTGTGCCCAAAAAAGAAGTGGATTATCTCTTCGACCTGGATGACCCAACTCTGGGCGGATTGCTTCCCTTTGCCAAACGGCTTGCCCATCCCATTGAGCGGGCGACCGGATGCGCCCGCGTGGGCGTGATGGTGGCTGGCCTAGAGATTCCCCATTGCCACATTCATCTCGTGCCGATGGATTCCGTTTTCGATCTGGATTTCGCCAAAGCGAGCGAGGCCTCCAGCGAGGAATTAGTCGAAATGGCCCGTCGTATCCGCGCTGAGCTGGGATAGATCACGCCGGCTTGCCTAGACCGGCTTATCGATATCGGACTCTGCCACAGTCCGGAGGCACCGTTTTTTGGGCTACCGTCTTTCGCGCATCTATACCCGGACAGGCGACCAGGGCAACACAGACCTTGGGAACGGCACTCGAGTGGCTAAGGATCATCCCCGGATTCACGCCTACGGCGAAATCGATGAACTGAATAGCCAAATTGGTCTGGTTGGCGCCGAAGCCCTACCGGAAGAGATCCAGCAGCTTTTAAAAACCATTCAGCACGATCTCTTCGCCTTGGGGGCAGAGCTCATCATGCCCGGCCATCAGGCTCTAGACGAGGACCGAATCAGTCGCCTGGAGGAACGGATCGAGGGCTACAACGAGGAGCTAGGCCCCCTGACGGAGTTCATCTTACCGGGAGGGTGTCGCGCCGCCGCCCAGGCCCACGTGGCCCGCACCATCTGCCGCCGGGCGGAGCGAGCACTCCACGCCCTAAGCCGCAAAGAAGCGATCGCCCCAGTCTCTGCCACCTACCTCAACCGCCTTTCCGACCTGCTATTTGTCGTGGCCCGGCTGCTCAATCATCGCTCAGGAAGGAACGAAACCCTCTGGCAGCGGGCAGACGGGAAATCCGAGAATCTCCCCTAACTCCACCGTCGAAAAGCGACAGGGCCCGGAAGGCCGGATGAATCGCTAACCGATCCCTCCACGGGGGAGTGCTGTTCCCTCTTCAGCCTTGCGCCGAACCGCTCAAGGATTTGAGCAAAGGCCTTTCCTAGCAAGTCTTCCAATCCTTGCACCACTGCTCCGATACGGTTCTCTGCCAGCTTTTGCGATCGACATTCGCTAGCTCGGGCCAGCACCTTGCCGCCAGGAGCCGAAAGCAAAAACGCGACAAGGTGAACTCGGAGCAGCGGGGGCCGTTTCGGACCCGAAGGATACTCAGCCTGGAAATCTCGCACCGCCACCTCTAAGCGATAGCGGGCCGGGGCTTTTCCCCATGCGACTGCGCCCCAACGGTTCTCCATACTGTCGAGGAAATAGTCCCTTAGCAAATCAGGAAGCGGTGCCGCCCAACGTACCTGCGCCAAGTGATCGAGATGTCTCTCCCCCCGAATCACAGCGATTTGATCGGAAGCCAAGCCTGCAGGCAAATGGACTCCAACCAGCCGGACGCCCATCCTGACAGGGAGCGAGAGCCGAGCCTTCGGCGAGAGCGGCTCCAGGACATAGCGCTCCGGAGCAGGAGACTGTTCGGGGAGGGAAATGCATCCCCAGGGCAGGCAGGCTAGTGCCACAGCGAGTAGGGTCCGGGCTGGACTCATTGGGGAATCTCCATGCCCTCTTGCCTCGCCGGATACACCACTTGCGACGGATTCCGATGCAAGTCTCTGATCAGCAAGCGGATCTCCGAGAGGCTCTTACGCCCTTCCTCCAGCAGCAGGTGCAGCTCTTGCAATCCTTCGCCGGCGAACCGGTCCAGATTGCCCTCATGTTTAGCAATAAGGCGATTCAGACGCCTGCTAAAGGCACTGACTTGGCTCAGGGTCTGTTTCAACTTGGGCACTAGCTCACCACCGCGGTGCAGGGCTATCCGGGCCTCGCCCACCGCCGCATCCATTTCACCCAAGACACGGTTGAGTCGCTCCATCATCTCCGAGGTCCGTTCCAGCAGCTTGGCGGATTGAGCCATCCGCTTGGGTGCTTGCGCGGAAAGCCGATTGAGGTCCGAGGACAACTTCGCTGCATTGGCTAGGATTCGTTGAAAGTGATGGATATTCTCCTCACTCAACACGCGTTCAACCCGATGGGCAATGCGGCCCACCTGTCGCATTACCTTAGGGAGCTCATTCATGATCCGCTCCAAAGGGGCGGGTTTGGCATCGATGAGGGGATAGCGCTCCCCAGGCGGCTCCTTTGGCGGGGGCCCAGGTGAGTCCGTGGTGAGTTCAATATAGGACAGTCCTGTGATCCCCTGCGGAAGGACCTGAGCCAGAGTATTCGCCGTAACCGGCGTGGAGGGCCGGACCTCGATATCCACGCGGATGGTTTCGGGATTTTCCTCCTGTAGCCGAATATCGACCACTCGGCCAACCTCCACACCCCGGTAGCGGACGTCGCCCCCCTTACTGAGTCCGCTGACACCGCCTTCGAACTGGATAGTATAGTGCTCAAGGTCTTGAGTCTGATAGCGGCCAGCCTGCCAGGTAGCGAAGGCAAAAAGGGCGACGATGAAGAGGAGGAAAACAATGCCGACCGCGAGATAGGGGATATTGCGTTCCATACGTTCAATTCGATCCGAGCAGGGCCCGCATGCGGGGGCCGTGGAAGTACTTCCAGGCCCAGGGATGCTGGCTCTCCCTCAGCTCCTGGAGCGTCCCCGCAATAACCTGCCCCTCCACGAGAACCGCCAACCGGTGACAGATGTTGACCAGGGTATAGAGGTCATGGGTGACGATAACCACGGTTAGCTGGAGGGCTTCCTGGAGGTACTGGATCAAGTTATCAAAGCTTGCAGCGGCAATCGGATCCAACCCCCCCGTCGGTTCGTCCAAGAAAAGGACCTCGGGCTCCAGTGCCAGAGCCCGAGCCAGGCCAGCCCGTTTGATCATGCCTCCAGAGAGCTGGGCCGGAAACTGATCCCCGACATAAGGGGGTAAACCCGCCATATGGATCTTGAGTTGGGCCAGCTCGGCGCAGATTGAGGGATCTAGCTTCAAATGTTCTCGCATGGGGAGCTCCACATTCTCCCGTACTGTCAGGGCCGAGAATAGGGCCCCTTGTTGGAAGAGCATGCCCCATTGACGTTGATAACGGAGCCGCCTGCGCGTGGGCAGCCTCAGGATGTCGCGGTCCTGGAAAAAGATCTGCCCACTCTGGGGCTGGTGCAGTCCCAAGATGCTACGCACCAGAACCGTCTTGCCACTTCCGGAGCCCCCGATCAAACCAAGGATCTCCCCTTGGAGGATATCCAAGTCCAGTCCCTGGTGGACCACCTGGTCTTCAAAGCGATTTTCCAGCCCTCGAATCCGGATCAGAGGCTCTCCCGTAGAGCCCTGCACCAATTAGATTCCCAGCCATGTGAACAGGATGGAGAACACGGCGTCTGCGGCAATAACCATGAAGATCGATTGCACAACCGCCACCGTGGTAGAGCGACCCACGCTTTCAGCAGAGCCCACCCCTTGCAGCCCCCAGAAAGTGCCGGCAGTCGCGATCAGAAAGGCGAAGACCGGGGCCTTCAGGAACCCTACCCAAAAGGTCCAAGGGATGATGGCCGATCGGACCTGAATTAGATAAGACTGTAGGGGCATGTCGAGCAGTAAGTACACCGAAAGCCCCCCTCCGGCCAACCCAACCAAGTTAGCCAAAAGGGTCAGCATAGGAAGCATGATCACCATGGCTATCACACGAGGCAGAATAAGCACTTCGAAGGGATCCAGGCCCATGGTCTGCATGGCGTCAAGCTCCTCATTGAGCTTCATGGTGCCGATCTCAGCCGCGAAGGCCGAGCCCGACCGCCCAGCTACTAGAATCGCTGTCAGCATTACCCCCATCTCCCGTAACAGGGAGACAGCGGTCAAATTAATGGTAAATATCTCCGCCCCAAAGCGGGCGAGCTGTGTAGCCCCTTGATAAGCCAGGACAATGCTGATCAAGAAGGCCATCAGGCCCACAATGGGGATCGCGGTAACCCCAGTTCGATACATATTCGCCACGAGATTACTGAAGCGAAAGCGCCACGGCATGACCAAATTTCGAATCAAGGTCTCCGAGAGGAGGACCAGGAAGAAAGCTGCCTCACCCAGATGGCGCACACCGTAAAGGCACCCCTCACCAAGCTTCTCGATTCGGTCAAGGATTAGAGAGCGCTTCCGATGACTGTCCTTCGTCGCCGGAGGACCATCCGCCATGAGCTTCTGGATGAAACGGGAATGGGCCTCTTTGAAGCCGGCTAGCTCAGCCTGGAAACCTTGGCTCTCCAAATGGCGCACGGCCTGGTAGAGTATCCAGGCTCCCGAGGCATCGATCTCCCCCAGGCCACTGCATTGGAAGACGACCTTACGGACCCCGGCGATCTCCTCAGGCAAATGGGCAAGCCGTTCCCTAAGGGCCCCGGCATGCTCGATAATCCAGTCCCCTGAGACCCCAACTTGAAGCTGGTCACCCTTCCTATGCTGTGGGGTCAGAAAAGGCTTAGAAGCCACAGCTTGCCTCCCCGGTCCGTCTCGACTTCCCTCCTCGAGAAGCGATTCCAACCTCTTTCACCGGTCCCAGTCAGCCAAAGGGCTGCCCCAGGGGCCGAATCTCCGATCCCATCCGGTCTGATTAAGGGGAACATAAAAAGTCACTGGAATCGGCCCAATAAGGGGTGAGGAGCGACTGTGGGGGTGTCCGAAGGGCGGGGCCCCTGGAGCGGATCACCCATTACCGGGCCACAGTACCATGGCAAAACTTGCGTTCCCCTCAGCAAAGGGGAAAGGAAATCGATACCCAGTCCAGCCGACCTGAAAATGGAGCACCTTGACTGAAGCCTCAAGACTGGCAACCGTCATGGATCCAATGCCGCCAGCTGAAGGCGATAGCGCCGATCACAATGCCCTATGGGCAGCCCTCCTCGCACCCTTCGCGAGCGGAGGCTGGAAATCCGATATCGAGGCTTCTACCAGGGCGATGAAAACCCTTTTCATCGCCCTGTGAGAGTGGAACATGGCCTAATCCCGACCCCTTCCGGTGTAGACTCCCTTCTCCGTAACGATCTTATCCATGCACACATCATGCTCTTCTAGGGGGATCTCATCGATGATTTGGGCCTCATAGCAAAGACCGATCAGGAAGGCATCCGGTCGTACCGAGGCCAGCAATCGATCGTAGTAGCCCTGACCATTGCCCAAACGACCTCCTCGATGATCGAGCACCACCCCCGGGACGACAACCAGATCGATCGTCTCAGGCGCCCCTTCCTTGCCCAATTCGCCCCATCGCTCTTTGGGGGGCTCAAGGATCTGCCATTTGCCCACTACCAGCTCATCCATATCCTCCAAGACCCATAGTCCCAGTTGGTTATCGCCGCTCTCGTCGATAGTGCAATAGGGAACGAAGACGCGCTTGTCACTGGCAAGGACTTCGGGCAGGTAAGGGCGAGTCCGAAGCTCAGTGCGAACATCGATATACCACATTACCGTGTGCGCCCGCTGGTATTCGGGCAACCGGATTAGGCGCTCGATAGCCCGTTGGCTGACCGCTTCTTTGTCTTGCTGGGCCCTTCGAGCCTCATAGCCCCGACGACGCAGCTCCTGCTTACTTGGCACCTCATCTTCTCCTGCATAAGGATTTCCCTTACCCTCGGACCACCCTTCTCCCATCATGGCCCAACCCCGGCGGTCCCTTAAGTACGACAACCGCAGCCCGATTGAGCAGGATCGAATCCGGGCTCAGCGATAGGGGGTTATTGGGTGGGCAGCCGCGACAAATTCCCGGAGAACGGAAGCCATGCCTCCTATCAAGGGGGGTATCGATCAAGCCACCGCCACCGGGACAAGACGCTCATTGTCCTCAGTAAGTGCCACTGTAATAACAGAGGCCCTTTCCCAAGGAAGGAGGGCCAAGCCTTCCTCAACGGAGCTACTCCCCGCCCAGGGATCGCTTCAAAAACGGCGGTTCAACTGAACATCGAAGATATGGACCTGGGTATCGAATTCCCCTTCGAGGCGATGGCCTTGAGCGGTGTTGTTAATGGGCGCCTCGACCAAGGCTAGATAAGAATAGGCCAAGTCAAAGCTCCAACCCTTCCCCCAGGCATAGGTGCTCCCAAAGGCAAGGCGATGGCGATCGCTATCGGGAACGCGGGGGGTCCGGCGCCGGGCATTGGGCACCGGGCTGTCCTCGAAGCGGTATCCTGCCCGCAAGGTCCAGGCGGGACTCGCCTGGAATTCGGCAGCCACCGATCCAGCCCAAACATTCTCCCAATCCCGTTTCCGAACCTGATCCGGCAAGCCATTTTCCGGAAAGCGGAGGCGAATTTCATCAAAGGTATGCCATTGAGTCCAACCCCCCCCGAACAGAACCTGCCATCCGGCAGCGATCTTCTGGCGCAGGCTGAGGACGACCCGACCCGGCAGCTCCAAATCGGCCTCCGTAGGCCGGGTAGCCGTGCCGGTTGGCCCTTCCAAGCGCTGGCTGCCCTCAAGCTCATGCGAAACCGACGAATGATAAGCCGCCCCAACTCGCGTTCCCCCCGAACGCCAGAGGAACCCCACCAGGTAACCGTAACCTATGGAATCTCCGGAGACCCGGGCAAAGCCGTCCGGCTTTCCAGGGCCTACCGGCCTCCGGGGAAACAAATCCACCGCGTTGGTGAGCCGAGCCTCGGCCCGTTGGATCACCAAACCGGCGCCGATAGCGAGTCCGCCAGGCAAGCGGCGAGCCAAGGAAAGGGTTCCTTGGAATACCTCCAGCTCCGATTCAATGGCATGGTAGCGTCCCGCCCAGTTAGGCGCCCACCGAGTTTCCAAGCCAAACGGCGCATTCAGGGCCAGGCCTGTCGTCCACCCCCCGGCTTGGGGAAAACGGGCGAAGAGTCGCGGGAGGAAGGCATCCACGCCCCCGCTTCCTCCCTTCGATTCCTCCCCGGAAAACTCACTAGAAGGCTGGATAACGGTTATCCCCACGCCAACGCCGGGACGAGGATCCCAGGCCATCCCAGCCGGATTCCAGAAAGCCGCGGACAGCTCTTCTGTACCTGTACCGGCTCCCGCCAGGGCACCCCCTAGGGCCCGTGTTCCCTGCTCACCCAGGGCAAAGCCCGCCCCCCAAGCGGATACACTGTTCGCAAATAAGATTAGACCGATGAGGCCCTTCTTGAGCAGCCCCCCTCGCTTGATCGATTGCCAACGCAGAACTTTCCCCCTTTCCCAGCTTTCTGAACCACCTACTCCGAGCCACTCATGGACGGACATGCCGATTGTTTCAGCCACAACTATTGCGGTTGGGTGGGCAGTGTCTTAGAAAGGGGGGTAAAGAAACAAGAGCAATGGCATCTGCTTGCCTTTACCCGGTTAAAGGAGCATGTCGTGACAGATGACATCGGAAAACTCATTTTGCGTCTTACCCTCGGTGTCCTCGTCCTCCTCCACGGCATCAACAAGCTGATCCATGGTACCGGCCCCATTATAGGCCTGGTGGAGGCAGCCGGCTTTCCCGGTGCTTTAGCTTACCTCGTCTATGTCGGAGAAGTCCTAGCCCCGCTTTTGCTCATTCTTGGCCTTTGGGCCCGGATAGGGGCCGCTTTAATCGGAATCAACATGGTAGTCGCCATCCTGCTGGTCCATACCGGCGATCTGATGCAGCTAACGCAAAATGGCGGTTGGGCACTCGAGCTCCAGGGAATGTACCTGTTCACCGCCCTCGCCCTGACCTTGATGGGCCCGGGCCCGTTGACTGCCATAAGAGAATAGCCGAATGAGCGACGAACTAAGCCATACTGAGACGGGAACCATCCGACTCGTTGCTTTCCAGAGGAAACGGCCATTCTGAGGAACCATCGTCGCGCAAAGTGGTCCCTTAGCGAGAACTCCCTTATGCGAGCGAAAAGATCTTGCCAAGGATATTCACCTACCTCTTTGGCCTTATCCTGGCCTTTGGAACGGCCTCGGGGATAGCGGTCCCTTGGAATCAGCCGTTACCAGACATCCCGCTCAAGCGCATCAATGGTGAGCATCTGGAGCTAAGTGATTACCAAGGCAAGCTGATAGTGATCAATTTTTGGGCCCCTTGGTGCCTACCTTGTCGTAAGGAGATGCCGGATCTTCAAGTCCTGCACCAGCGCTATAACGATACCGTTGTCATTGGCCTAACCGTGGACTACGCATCGAAACAAAAGGTTCGCCAGACGCTGGAGGAGATGGAGATCCGCTATCCGGTCATCCTTAGCGACACCGAGACAGCTGCTGCCTTCGGGGATTTTCGGGGCCTTCCTACGACCTTCTTTGTATCCCCAGAAGGCCGAATCGTGGAACGTCACATGGGGATGATGTCCAAAAAGGAAATGGCGGCTTACCGCCAAAAGATCCTAAGGACGGGCCCTTAGCAGAGGCCCAAAGGCCTCTCAGGGCCTTGTCCAAGTCAGACCGGGTTATCTCCTTTATGAGGGCTCCACGGAGCGCATTGGCGTGTTCTACTTACTCGCTAAACGGTTTTCTTAGTAGGAGACAATCATCCAGAGCTTAGCACGAAGGCTAACCGCAGGAACAGGAATCCCGCTTTTGGTCCTTCTGGCCCACCTAGCCATAGCACAAGAACGCGTCGACCAGGAGCTAAAGCAAGTTCTCAAGGATCGGCTGGGTCTATCCGGCATCCAGTCGGTGCAACCCAGTCCTGTGGAGGGGCTATATGAGGTAGTGGTCCAAGACCAACTTCTGTATGCCACTCCCGAGGGCCGGTACCTGATCCGAGGGCAGATCCTTGACACCGTCGATCGCACCAACCTAACGGCCCAGCGCAAGCGCGCGCTCCGAACCTCCCAAGTGGCTTGGTCTGAGCTTCCCCTGGATCACGGCGTCACCTGGGGCGATCCGAAGGGCCGTAAGCTAGCCGTTTTCTCGGACCCCATGTGCCCGCATTGCAAGCGAGTCCACCACCAGCTCCAGAAGATGGCCAATATCCGGGTCCACGAGCTCATGATGCCTTTGGAAACCCTTCATGAGGGCGCTACCCAAAAGGCCCAACGGATCTTGTGCACCGAAGATCCTGCCCAAGCCCTCCACCAAAATTTCGCCGGGAAAGCGGTATCGGGATCGGCTAACTGTAAGGCGGCCGAATCCGTTACGACCACTCTGGAATACGCCCAGAGCAAGGGCTGGAGCGGCACTCCTGTACTTGTCCGCTCCGATGGTAAGGTCCTGCTGGGTGCTCCGAAGTCCCGTAAGGCTTTGCGGGAATGGCTCAATCAGGCGGCAGTTGACTGAGCGCTTCTACGCTCACACAAGAGAAAAGGCGCTGGCCTACCAGAACTAAGCCGGCCAGGTTGAGTCGCTGAGCATCGGTTTATAAGGGAAACATTTCAGGCAATGCTGGGACAGCTTGGGCTAGCGTTTGCGGCGGGGCTAATCCTCAACCTAACCCCCTGCGTGCTCCCCGTCATTCCCTTAAAGATTCGAGTCATCCTGCGAGAAGTGGGCCAAACGGCAGGGCGCCGGATCTTGGCTGCCCTCGCCTTCCTGGGCGGCGCATTAACCTTATTCGCGGGCCTCGGGGTGGCCGTGGCTGTAATCGGCCTGAAATGGGGCTTTCTCTTCCAGTCCCAAACTTTTCTGGTCTTCCTGATTGCTATCCTGCTCCTAGGCGCAGTCGCCCTCATCGGGAAGGTTCCAATCCCTGTGCCTCAAACCCTCCAAAACCTTCACGGCCAAGGGCTAGTGGACCCCTATCTCACTGGCGCCTTAACCGCCGTGCTAGCCACCCCTTGCGCGGGCCCCTTCCTCGCACCGGTCCTCGCTGCCTCCCTTACCCAGCCACCGGCGATCGCTCTGAGCCTGTTCCTGACCATCGGCATCGGGATCGCCCTACCCTATGTCCTGCTTCTTGTCTTTCCGGGCGCCTTAAACCGGCTTCCCAGCTCGGGGAGCTGGACCGTTCGGATCGAGGAGGCCTTAGGCTGGGCTCTTGTAGGCGCTGCCCTATTCTTTGGCCAGAGCCTCTGGTCCCAATCGGCCGCCTATCTCCTATGGGGCGCCTGGACCCTCATCGCCGCAGGGTGGGGGCTTTACCATTTAGGCCGGTATCGGCTCAGACCAAGGGGCTGGCTGCCAGCAACACTGAGCGCCATTGCCATCGCCAGCGTCGCATTCGTGACAGTGAGCGGGCGCTGGGACACCCTTCCCTGGCAGCCCTATCGGGCAGACCAGTATTCCCAAGTGATCCACTCCAACCGAGCGACACTGGTGGATTTCACAGCCGAATGGTGCCTGAATTGCAAGGTCATTGCGCGCACGGTCTATGCCGATAAGAAGATTCGTCGGGCCCTCCGCAAGGGCGACATCGCTGCGGTGCGGGTAGATTTGACTCAGCCCATTCCAGAACGCGAAGCTCTATTGGAGCGCTACGGCGGGAAAGCCCTTCCCTTTGTGGTCGTGCTCGGATCCAACGGACAGGTTATCGAGCGGTTCTCGGGCCTATTCCAGCCTGACGAGCTACTTCAAGCCTTCCGGATGGCTCGCAAGAAGGAGGCCACATGAGCCCCAGTCTCAAGCCTAAATGGGCCATTGTCCTAGGCGGATTGCTTGGCGTGATCGTAGTCGCTCTCGGGATTTGGCAGTTCCAGCCCGGCAGCGAACCTCCCCCGCCTAAAGAGCGCAAGCAGGTCCAGACCGAACCAGGCGAGAGTCCATTCGTCACCAAGAAGGGGCCCTCACAGGGACCGATGGCTAGCGACGCGCGCGTTCGTCTCCAAGGGCGTTGGCAGCCCCCCCCACCGCAGCAAGGGACAGAGCCAATTAGGGTATTAGCCCAGCTAGAGGTGGCCGAGGGATGGCACATCAACGCCAACCCGGCTAGCCGAGACTTCTTGGTCCCTACTCAGATCACAATGCATCAAGCCGGGCAAACATTGAAGGCAACTGCCCACTACCCTGAGGGCCAGTCCTTGCAGGTCCCGTTACCCGGCGGCGAGTCGATTCAGGTCTATGAGGGCCTCATCACCATTCCCCTCGTCTTGGAGAGAGCCCAGCTGAAGGAGTCCACCCAACTGACTCTCCAAGCTCGGGTGCAGGCCTGCAACGATAGGGGCCAATGCCTGGCTCCAGCTACCCTCAGCACGACCCTTTCTGCTGCGGAAGAGCCAGCCCGCCCCTAAATCGAGGCCTCGCCCTGCCGAGGGATCTTGGTTATCGGACCGCTCCAGCGTCCGCTTTAGGCTCGCAAAGCTGAGCCCCCTTGCCCTGCGAGGACCTCAGGACTCACCTTGCCAATGTCGGGCTCACGGATGCTTGACCGGCATGACTAGCGGGGACAAAGACACAGCGGAGAGGTAGGGAACCAAGGGGGGAGCCCTCGCATTGGAATTAGGGTGCCTCTCCCTTGCGAATCCAGAAGATCAGTTCTTCCTCCTGCTCCTGGAATTCGATTAGTTCGTGCTCGGAGGTATCCGTGTAGCCCCGGATATCCACCGGGGCCATGGGATCCGTGGCCACAACCCGTAGGACTTCCCCCGGTGCCATCTCATTAAGGGCCTTTTTGACATGAAGCACTGGCAGGGGGCAGTTTAAGCCCCTTGCGTTGATCTCCTTAACTGCCTCCACGAAGACCACTCCCCATTGGTTGCTCATCTCTTGATCGTCTCAAAACGGGCGCAAAACATCGGAAGCTGGTTAGACTCAACTCCCGGCAAATCCGCCTCCAAGCAGAGACGATGCTCAGCAGGGCTCCTTGGGCGCCCCTGTCCGGTACTAGGCCACACCAGGATATACGAGTTCCCCTCCTCGTTGGGATTCCCTCCCGCCCCTGCTCTTTACCCCCCTCCCGCATTCTCTATTAGGATTCTGGGATTGCCATACTTACCCATCCCTGTCAGCCTACCCACCAATATCCCGCTCTGGGCCATTTCCATCCGAAGGAAGCCATGATCACGGTCTTCGGCGGAACGGGATTTCTAGGACGAGTCCTCGTTCGCCAGCTCATTGCTGGCGGGGAGGCGATCCGAGTGGTCACTCGGCGATCTACCGGTACCGAAGGTCATCCCCCTAGCTCCGCCGTCGAGAGCTATCCGGCCGATATTCGGGAAGAAAGCGCTGTGGCGGAGGCCCTAAAGGGGGCCACCGGTGCCATCAATGCTGTTGGCCTCTACGTCGAAGACTCGGAGAGCACCTTCGAAGCTGTCCATAACGAGGGCGCTGCCCGATTGGCCCGACTGGCTCGAGAAGGCGGCCTCCAATACCTAGTGCACATATCCGGCATTGGCTCGGATCCTTCCTCCCGTTTCCCTTATATAGCTGCCCGAGGGCGAGGAGAAAAGGCGGTTCGGCACGCCTTCCCCGACGCAGTGATCTTGCGCCCCAGTGTCCTCTTCGGACCTGGAGATGCCTTCCTCCAAAGCCTGGACACCTTGACCCGACTTCCCCTCGTGCCTTTGTTCGGCCGGGGTCAGACCCGTTTGCAGCCGGCTTACGTAGAGGACGTGGCAGCAGCTGCAATCCAGGCCCTTCAGGGATCCGATGCCCTGGGACAAACTTACGAGCTAGGAGGCGCCGATATCTGCACCTATCGCGAGGCCGTTGAGCTTGTCCTGGCCCATCGCGGTCGCTGGAGGCCACTAGCTCCCATCCCTTTCTCCGCCTGGAAGGGCCTAGCTTCAGCCCTTTCGATCCTTCCCCGGCCGCCATTTACCTCCGATCAGATCGCCCTCTTAGAGAGGGACAATGTCGTATCTGCCGGCTCCTTGACTTTCACCGACTTGGGAGTGACCCCTTCGGGTCTTCGCGAGCGACTGGCGGAATGCCTTCCGCCTTCCCACTCCTGATCGCACTATCCCTCCCCAAAGATGTGGCTTGCTTGCACTGGGAAACGTGAGCAATGGAAAATCTTGTTGGGTTACCTAGCATTGATGCAAACTGCTAAATCGTTTTGCTTAGAGGCCAGGGCTTGACTCGCGAGCCTTATTAGTAGCGCACCGAGCCGGAGGAAGCGAATGACCCAGAGCCATCAGATCCTCATCATCGGAGGGGGTGCCGCCGGGATTAGCACAGCGGCCTCCTTATTACGTCGGAACAAGAAGCTCGATATCGCCATTGTGGAACCCTCGGCCATTCACTACTACCAGCCTGGATTCACCCTAGTCGGGGCCGGAACGGACCCACTGGAACGGATGACCCGCCCTGAGGAGCGCTGCATTCCGGAAGGCGCGACTTGGATCCAGGACACGGTGACGGAGGTCCAACCCGAGCAGAACCGGGTGGGCCTAGAGTCCGGCAAAGAACTCGCCTACGAGCATTTGGTGGCCTGTCCCGGGGTGGTCCTCAACTGGGAGAAGATCCCGGGACTGACCGAGGCCCTTGGCAACTATGGGATCTGCAGCAACTACTCCCCAGATACCGCCCCTTACACTTGGGAGTGTATACGGAATTTCCAGGGGGGGCGGGCAATCTTTACTCAGCCGAGCATGCCCATCAAATGTCCGGGTGCGCCTCAGAAAGCTGCTTATCTAGCGGCTGATTACTTTCACCGCCACGGTATCGACGCAGAGGTGGAATTCGATCTGGTCGCCGGCAAGATCTTCGGGGTGGATTTCTATGTTCCGATATTAGAGCAAGTTGTTGAGAGCCTCGGGATCCAAGTCAACTACCAGACTGAGCTGGTGGCGGTGGACGGCCCCAATCGCCAAGCCACCTTCGAGACTGCGGGGGATAAGGGCAAAAAGTCAGAGCGTGCCACACGCTCCTTTAACATGCTCCATGTAACCCCACCTCAGAGCCCCCCTGAGTGGGTGCAGCAAAGCCCAATCGCCAATGAAGGGGGCTGGATCGAGGTCGATTCCACTACCCTCCAGCACACACGCTATGCCAATGTCTTCGCCCTGGGCGACGCTGCCTCCACACCCAACTCCAAGACCGCGGCAGCCGTTCGCCTGCAAGCCCCCGTGGTGGCGACCAACCTCCTGGCCCATATGGAAGGCCAAGAGCTAAATAGCGCCTACGACGGCTATGCCTCTTGCCCCCTAACGACTCACTACGGCAAGGTTGTTATGGCCGAGTTTGTCTACGGCGGCAAGCCCGTCTCCACCCTATCCTTGGAGCCCCGGCAGGAGCGGCGGAGTATGTGGTGGATCAAGCGCCACGGGCTACCTGCCCTGTACTGGCAGGTCATGCTGCAAGGCCGGGAATGGCTTTCCAGCCATCAGCCTCGGGAGTAAGTACACATTGCCATCCTCCACCGAGGGCCCAAGCAGCCTTTCCGAGCAGCTCCGATGTCTATGGCTCCTGGCTAACCTGCGGGACGCTTCTCTTCGTCTTTTAACCGAGACGCTTCAGACCCCGATCTTGCCAGGACATCGTCTCCATGAGCTGCTGGAAGGCCAGCGGGCCTCGGGCAAAGGCGCGCCATTCCTGGCGGTTCATTGTCTCCCGGTGGAAGCAGCCATCGAAGGCCTCGATGCCCCAGGTCAATTCGGCCTCTGCCCCCTGCTGCGCAAAGGCTCGGTCAATTACTCCCCAGGCCAGCCTCAGGGTGGCCACATCGCGGGGCTTGCCGTCGTCGATTCGTACCTTGAGCACAGGCCGTCCGGTTGGCCGTTTCACCATGGCTATCCTGCTCCTCTCTCGCTGCTTGTTTCCAATGAGCTAACCCCGGCCCGTGCGCAATCCTGATTGCTTTTCTCCCGGAACCGAGGCAAGCGTTCTCTTCAACCCTCCCTAGCGACTGGGCCCTTGCCCGAATCCGTGGATGGTCCTCGCCTCCCTCTAGCACTCAAGCTTGGCTATCTCGCCTTCGCCGCCGTGCTCGTCCCCGTCTACATCACCCGGTACGGGCTGACCAACTTCCTGTGGTTCTCCAATCTCGCCCTTTTGGGAGGCTTGGTGGCTGTTTGGCTGGAGAGTCGTCGCCTGGCGAGCATGTTCCTAGTCTCGGTAGGGCTACTGGAGCTGGGCTGGATCGGGGATTTCTTGCTAGCTCTCACTCAGGGTGGCGATCCGCCGCTCGGCTTGGCTGCCTACATGTTCGACCCGAAGCTCCCCCTGTACCTGCGGGCACTGTCTCTGTACCACATCCCCCTCCCCTTTCTCCTCCTGTGGGTGGTGTGGCGGCTAGGCTACGACCAGCGGGCTTGGCAACTTTGGGTCCCAATCGGCTGGAGCGTCCTCATCCTAAGCTATTTCTTGGCACCACCGGGAAACAATATCAACTGGACCCAAGACCCCAAGGGCATCATCAACCTTACCCTTCCCGATGGGATCTGGCTCGCTATCCTGATGGCCGGCTCCGGCCTCACTTGGTGGGTCACCCACAAGGTCGTGGAAGCGGCCCTAGACCGAGACAACAAGGCAGCGGACGTCTAGAGCTGTGCTCGACCCTCATCCGGCGATCCACGGATCGAGGCGTTGCCCATCCCCGATGGCGCCTCAGGCCACTCGATCCCGGTGAACGCTTCGGTCAAGGCCCATAGGCGACGAGCTTTCTCTGGATCTCGCGCTCGCCGGGCCGGCCGGACCCGGCGCTGACCCCGAAAATAGGCCCCGCTTACGCCTTCCAGAGCCGGGCTAATCGCTAGATGCACCAGGGACTCCGCCCCCTCCTCCGGCGTCTTGAGGAGCGCCTTCACCAGCCAGGCCAGCGGGCTGATGGCGCGCACCAGATCAGTATAGACCACCCCGGGATGCACAGCGTTGACGGCGACGCCGGTGCCTGCCAGCCGCCGCGCCAGCTCGCGCGTGAACAGGATTATGGCCAACTTGGCCTGTCGGTAGGCTCGGAACCCCCGATAGTCTTGTTGCAGTTCGGGGTCATCGAAATGAATCCGGCCCAGGCGATGCTCCATGGAGGCCACATTGACAATCCGGGCGGGCGCACTGGCCCGCAGGAGCGGCAAAAGATTGTGGCAGAGGATAAACGGCGCCAGGTAGTTCACTGCAAGCTGGAGCTCATGGCCGTCCTCGGTGATGCAATGCTCGCGAGTAAATACGCCGGCGTTATTGATCAGGACGTCCAGTCGCGCCTCGCGCTCCTGGACCTGAGCGGCTAGGGCCCGGACCTGAGCCTGAACGGAGAGATCGGCCAGGAGCACCTCCGCCACCCCACCGCGCTCGGCAATCTCGGCCCGAACCGCTTCCCCGGCCTGGGGAT
>CAYVMM010000002.1:0-37211 GCA_964452535.1 uncultured Gammaproteobacteria bacterium
CTTGTTTGCTCATGCCAACGCAACGGAGCTGCCCATGGAGATCACACTAATCTGCGTTAGCAAGCGGGAGCATATTCAACGCGGCGGACACGTCTATTCCATAGAATTTACCAATACCGAGAACCTAGAAGACGGCATCCTAGATGCTACCTTTCACATTGAAACGTTCGATCCCGGAATCGCTGAGCACTTCACCATTAACGAGAGCTACAACTTTCAGCTCCCCGATTAATCCTTCTTTGTTGTTTCGGCCTAGAGCGGCAGCCGGTCTAATCAATCGGTGTCAGAGCTCGCTTTAGCGGGTGACTGCCTTAGCAGACATTGGGGCCAATTCGGCATCGCCCGCTAAAGCGGGCTGCTACCAGGGCTAGGGTGTATCTAACAAGACAGTATTCAGGGAGCGGATCGTTAACCGACCCGCTCCTTCAATTTGGAACCGGCCTTGAACCGGGGGATCACCTTGGCCTCGATTCGCTGACGGGCGCCTGTCTGGGGGTTCACGCCATTGCGAGCCGCCTGCGTCGAGACCATAAACTTACCGAACCCCGTTAGATTAACTTCCTCCTTACTTGCAAGGGCCTCCGTGATCTCCTCAGTAAAGGCATCCAGGAATCGCTGGGCTTCCGATTTGGAGACGCCCATCCGCTCGGCAAGCTGAACTACCAAATCCTGCTTGTTGATTGCCATTGCCGTCTCCTTGGCCGTTTGCAAAGGACGGCGAAAGTGCATTGAAAACCCGCTCCTGTCAAGCCACAGCCAAACTGACCGGCTTACTAACAGTCGGGGCCCTAGGTTTGAGGGCAGGCAAATAGCCGACGGAAATTCTCGGTGGTGGCCGCGGCTAGCTCCTCGAAGGGCTCTCCCCGCTCTTCCGCCACCCGTTCAGCGGTGTAACGGACGAAGGCCGGCTGGTTCGGCTTGCCGCGGTAGGGCTCTGGGGCCAGATAGGGACTATCCGTCTCGACCAGGATCCGATCACGCGGGACCCTTCGGGCAACTTCCCGCAGATCCGGGGCGTTCTTGAAGGTCACAATCCCCGAGAAGCTGATGTAGAAACCGGCCTCCAGGGCGGCGCGAGCAGTCTCCCAATCCTCCGCGAAGCAGTGCATAACCCCTTCCACACCTACCTTCGAGGCCTCCTGGACCCAGGCTACAGTATCCTCGCGAGCGGAGCGGGAATGGACGATCAGGGGAAGGCCGCACTGCCGGGCCGCTTCGATGTGGGTTCGGAATCGAGCCTTCTGGATAGTGGAATCTACCTGTTGTCGATAATAATCTAACCCGGTCTCACCAAGCCCTACCACCTTGGGGTGATCCACCAGCTCCAGCAAGCGGTCAGGATCCGGTTCCTCGACCTCAGCGTAATTCGGATGGACCCCCACAGTAGCGAAGATCTCCGGATCGCTTTCGGCCATTGCCAATACCCGCGGGCATTCTTCCAGGCAAACTCCGATATCGAGTAGATAGCGCACCCCGGTCTCGCGGGCACTTCGGATTATTGTCTCTCGATTCCCGTCGAAATCGGGAAAATCGATATGGCAATGGCTGTCGACCAATTCGACCAAGGGGGTGCCCCCTATCTTTCTGGCTCTGGCATCTTCGAGAACACCGGCTCGGGTTGGGCGACGTGCAGGACCTGCGGACGAATGCCCCAGCGGGCATCGGGCTCGAGCCGCTTGTCAGTTGGATCGTAGCCCATCTGCCCGAACATGCGCGCGCATGTACTGGGCATGAAAGGCCAAAGGCAAAGGACCGCTACCCGTACCGTCTCCAAGAGATTGGCCAGTACCACTCGCAAGCGCTCTGTTTGCCCTTGTTTATTTAGCTGCCAAGGAACGGTCTCGTCGACGTACAGATTCCCGCGGCGAATGACTTCGAACACGCCCTCCAAGGCTCGGTGGAAGCGCAAATGCTCCATGTGCTCGCTGAAAGGATCGGCTAGGGCATTGACTTGCTCGCTCAGATCGGCATCCGGGGGCGTTTCGACAGCCGGTAGAGGGACCTCCTTCCCTAAGTATTTGTGCTGCATGGCCAGGCTTCGGTTAAGGAGATTGCCGAGGTCGTTGGCCAGCTCCTCATTGGCCCGGCGTACCATAGCCGAATGGGAAAAATCCCCATCCTGACCAAAGGGAACCTCCCGGAGCAGGAAGTAGCGCAGCTGATCCGTTCCGTAGTAATCCACTAGCTCGAAGGGATCCAGGACATTACCCTTCGATTTAGACATCTTCTCCCCTTCTTTCGTCCACCAACCGTGCGCGTAGATCTGGCGAGGAATGGGCAGATCGGCAGCTTTGAGCAGTGCCGGCCAGTAGATCGCATGGAAGCGCAGGATATCCTTACCGATCAGATGGATGTCGGCTGGCCAATACCGATCGTAAAGCGAGGGATCGTCCGAGCCATAACCGAGGGCGCTGATGTAGTTAGTCAGGGCATCGATCCAAACATAGATGACATGGTCCGGATCCTCTGGAACGGTAATGCCCCAAGTGAAGGTAGTCCGACTAATGGAAAGGTCATGGAGCCCCTGGTCGAGGAAGCTTAGGATCTCTTTACGAAAATTCTCGGGTTGGATGAATTCGGGATGCCTTCGGATGTAGTCGGTTAGCCACCGCTGATAATCGGAGAGCCGGAAGAAATAGCTTTCCTCCTGCACCCGCTCCAAGGGCTGGCCGGAGATCGCATCACAGCCATCAATCACTTGACTGTCAGGCACATAGGCCTCATCGCTGACATTGTACCAACCCTCATAAACGCCCTTATAGATCGCCCCTTGTTCGCGCAGGCGGCCCCAGAGCTTGCGAACGCCTTGCACGTGCCGATCTTCGGTGGTTCGGATAAAATCGTCAGCGCCAATATAAAGCCTTTCCCATAGGACCTGGAAACGCTGGACGACGCGATCCGCTAGCTCCTGAGGGTCGATCCCTTGCTGCTGGGCCGAACGCTCCACCTTGAGTCCGTGCTCATCCGTGCCCGTCAAGAAATAGACATCCCGACCAAGGAGCCGCTGAAACCGAGCTACTACATCAGCAGCGATAGTGGTATAGGCATGGCCGATGTGGGGAATATCATTGACATAATAGATTGGCGTCGTCAGAAAATACTTTTCTTGGGAAGACTTTTCCGCCATTGGTATCCAGCTCCCACCTCGTGGCTGGCCTGGATAGCCCGCATGCTCGGGGTATTCAGTGGCTTGGACCGGCTCGACGCCAGCTCAGCAAGAAGGCCTCCGCTGCCAAGCGGGTACTCTCGGGACCGAAGACCGCCCTAGCGAGGTAGTCAAAAGCGACCATGAGTCCCTCGAGCTCCTGGAAGCTCAAGCCTTTTGCATGCGCCTTGACTCGATCCTCGACGTCGGTATTGATCAGGCCTCGACTCCGACCGGCAGTTACAATAACACGGGCCATATCCCGTAGCCAGGCTCGAAGGTAAGGTAGCCAGGCCTCGGTTTCCCCATTGGTCCAGCTTTCGGCCACCTCCAATAGGGACCCCCCGCTGCCCCATCGGGCCGTATCCAGCCCTGCGATCACGGATCGGCGCTCTGCGAGCAGATCCCGCTGACCTAGGAGCTCAGCCCACCCGGGAGACCCACCCGCCAAGCGGGCGGCGAAGACGGCCCTATCGTTTTGCAGCCCGAGACGGCCTTGGAGCCAAGGGGCAATTGTGTCCGAGGTCACCGGTAAAAAGGGGAAGGTCTGACAGCGGCTGCGGATGGTGAGCGGTAATCGGTTCGGGCGATGGCTAAGGAGCAGGAAGACCGTTGCTCCGGGTGGCTCCTCCAGGATCTTCAGTAAGGCATTGGCGGCGTACGGATTCAAGGCCTCGGCCGGGTCCATCAGCAATACTCGGATCCTGCTCTCCCGCGCACTCAAGTGCAGATGGCGGATTTGCTCTCGAACGCAGTCGATCCGGATCTCCTGCCCTGGCTCGACGGTAAGCCAAGTGAAGTCTGGGGCCGTCCCAGCCTGGAAGTGGAAACAGGGGGAACAGCTCAAGCACGGCTCGGCGGTGGGACCTCGTGCGCAGAGAAGCCCCGCTGCCATACCGAGAGCTGCGGTGCATTTGCCTACCCCTTCGGGACCGGTGAAGAGCAGTCCGTGAGGCAGGCGCCCTCCCTCCAGAATTGCCCGGAGGCGTCGGGTGGTAGCCTCTTGGCCGATTAAGCCCCGCAGCGGATCGGTCACCCTTGCCCATTCCACTCGGCCAGTTCCCGGGCCAGCCAGTCATCTAAGGCCCGTGCCACGTCAGGCCAGTCTTTCCCCGCTTGGATCCACCAGATTCGGTCCGGCTCCGCCCGGGCGCGCTCCTGGTAGGCAACGCGCACTCGCTCAAGGAACGCCCCTTCCTCTCCTTCAAAGCAGTCATCGATCCGACCGACCCTCCGCCGTCGCCGTAGGGCTTCCGCTACTGTGATATCAAAGAAAAGGGTTCGATCGGGCCGCAGTCCCTGCTGAACCCACTCCTCTAGGATCCGAACCCGCTTCGGGGGCACCCCCCGACCGCTCCCTTGATAGGCGTAAGTGGCGTCCGTGAATCGATCGCAAAGGACCCAAATCCCAGCCTCGAGTGCGGGTCGAATCACCTTCGCCACATGCTGAGCCCGGGCAGCAAATACGAGTAAGGTCTCCGTATCCGCTACCAGGGCTTCTTTCTCCCTGCCTTTTAGTAGGCCACGCAGGCTCTCTCCGATCTCGGTTCCGCCAGGCTCTCGGCTCGCGACCATTGTTACACCGCGGGCCCGCAGCTGATCCGCCACATACCTTAGCGCGGTGGTCTTGCCGGCGCCATCGATGCCTTCAAAGGTAATGAAGTGGCCCCAACACACCGTTTCAGGGAGCTCTCAGCTGATATCGGCGTACGGCTCGGTTATGCTCCTGCAACGTTTCCGAGAAAACGTGCTGGCCATTGCCCTGGGAAACAAAGTACCGAGCTTCGGTACTGGCTGGCTGGCAAACGGCTCGGATTGCCCGTCGACCGGGGTTGGCGATGGGGGTCGGAGGCAATCCCAGTTTTTGATAGGTGTTATAGGGGGAGGAGCTGGCTAGATCGCTCTCCTGAAGGTTGCCACTAAACGCTTCCCCCAGCCCATAGATGACCGTGGGATCGGCTTGCAGTCGCATGCCAGTGCGGAGACGGTTCAAAAAGACTCCGGCGATAAGAGGACGCTCCTCCGGCATGGCCGTTTCCTTTTCCACAATGGAGGCAAGGATCAAGGCCTCGTAGGATCCAGTCAAGGGCAATCCCTCGGATCGATTGGCCCATTCCTCAGCTAAAACGGTTCGCATGCGCCGGTGGCTTCGCTTTAGGAGGGCCTTTGCCCGATCTCCCCGTTGGAAGCGATAGGTATCGGGGAAGAGCCATCCCTCGGCGTGAGGATACTCTTTTTCCGATAGGCCCAGGAAGCGGGTCAGGGCCGGGTCTCGGGGCCCATAGGGGAGCTCGGCGGTATCCAAGCCCTTCGTTTCCCGCAGTCGCTCCAAGAATCGGGCCACCTTCCATCCCTCCGGAAGGGTTACCGAACGGGAGGCTACCCGGCCTTTTGCCAAAGCCTTTAGTAGGGTAAGCGGCGTTGTGTGCGGCTCGACGCGATATTCCCCGGCGCGGATCCGGGCCGTAATCCCGAGGTAGCGTCCCAGTAATTGCAGCGCCAGGGCATCCTCAGGCCTAGCCAGGCCCTTGGCTATCAGCCGAGCCGCCACGGCGTTGTAGCTAGCGCCCTCGGGAACAACAAGGATCGTTTCCTTAGCAACCGGCAGCGGGGAGGTGGCAAAGCGGTAGAGATAGCCGCCCAATCCGGCCAGGACCACCACCCCCGTCCCCACTAGGAATCCCGTCAAACTCCCAAGCCGACTCGGCGCTGGCCAATTAGGCATAGGCCCACTCCAAGGCATTCTGTAGCTGACGAGTGACCCGCCCCGGGGCTTGCGGTAGGGGGCACCCGCCGTGCTCTCGGATCGGCCAAATGCCGACGATCGAGTTGGTCAGGAAAAGCTCCTCGGCGACCTCAAGATCTTCCGGATACAGCTCGCCGATTGTGGCAGGAATCCCTTGCGCCTGGGCCAGTTCCAAGACCCGGCCTCGGGTCACACCTGGCAGACCCGCCCCGGACAGATCGGGAGTCAGCAAGGTCCCCGCCCGGACCGCAAATAGGTTGCTCGCCGTTGCTTCAATGATGCGACCTGCTGAGTCGCAAAGGAGGCCTTCTGCGATGCTTGGATCCTGCCATTCCATTCGGGCTGCAATGTGATTAAGCTGATTCATGGTCTTGATGCGACCATCCAGTGCGGCACCGCTCATCTGCCGGGTCCGACAATTAATGGTCCGTACCCCTTCCCGGCACCATTGGGGAGGATAATCCGGCCAAGGAAGACGCATGAGCACTCGGGTGGGCTCGGGCACTTGGGGGGGAGCCAAGCCACGTCCCCCCTTGCCTCGAGTATAAAGGATCTTCAGGACCGCTCGATCTTCTGAGGTCAAGCCCCGGATCATCCATTCGATTTCCTGGGTCAAGACCCCACGATCCGGAAGCGGGATGGCAAGGAGTCGAGCGCCCAGGGCAAGCCGATCCAAATGGGCCTCTTGCTCCCGGATCCGGCCTTGGGTTATGGCTAAGGTCTCAAAGACCCCATCGCCGTACTGAAACCCTCGATCAAAAACGGAAACGCTCGCTGAGGCCGGCTCGTAGGCTTGGCCGTTGATTAGAACCGTAGAGGGACGCATGGCAGTTGCGGCGCCTAGGCTCCTGCATTCGGCTGGGGCCTCATCAGAGCCAAACCGGAATCAAGCCTGCGTAAGCACAAGGGACGCGTTAGTGCCCCCAAAGCCGAAGGAATTGCTGACCACTGCCTGAAGCTCCCGCTTTCGAGCCTGGCCGGGGACGTAATCCAGATCGCACTCGGGGTCGGGTTGCTCCAAATTGATGGTAGGCGGAACAAGACCTTTTTCTAGAGCCAAGGCAGAGATAATGCTCTCCACACCACCGGCTGCCCCGAGCATGTGCCCTACCATGGATTTGGTCGAGCTAACGAGCAGCTCGTAGGCGTGGCTTCCAAAGACCGCTTTAATGGCCAAGGTTTCCACCTGATCGCCAGTGGGCGTGGATGTACCGTGGGCATTGATGTAATCAATGGCCGTAGGGGGTAGTCCGCTATCGGCCAAGGCCTGCTCCATGCAACGGATGGCTCCGGAGCCGTCCTCACTGGGCGCCGTCATGTGATAGGCATCACCGCTCATCCCATAACCGGCGACCTCAGCGTAGATGCGAGCCCCTCGCTCAAGAGCGAGCTCCCGTTCCTCTAGGACCAAAACGCCCGCCCCTTCCCCTAATACAAAGCCGTTGCGCTCAGCATCGAAGGGCCGACTCGCGCGGTGGGGCTCGTCATTGCGAGTGGAAAGGGCCTTGGAGGCAGCGAAGCCCCCAACCGTTAGGGGCGATACGCAAGCCTCGCTACCGCCGGCAATCATGGCATCGGCATCCCCGTATTGGATGAGGCGGGCTGCCTCCCCAATGGCATGAGTCCCCGTAGCGCACGCAGTAACCGTGGCAATATTGGGCCCTCTCGCCCCATAGAGGATGGAAACATGACCGGACACCATGTTGATGATGGAAGCGGGGATAAAGAAAGGCGAGATCTTACGAGGACCGCCATTTAAGTAATTTTCATGAGTCTTCTCAATGGATGGCAGGCCGCCAATTCCGGATCCGATGGCCACGCCGACTCGGTCGGCGTTATCCGAGGCAATTGCCAATCCGGAATCCCTGATGGCCATTGCTGCCGAACCGATCCCGTAATGGATGAAGGTATCCATCTTGCGCAGATCCTTCTTGGGAATGAACTCGGCTGGGTCGAATCCCTTCACCTCGCCTGCGATCTGAGAGGCGAATTCGGAGGCATCGAAATGAGTAATAGTATCGATGCCGCTGTGTCCCTCGACAAAGGCCTGCCAAGAGGTTGCAGCGGTATTCCCCACTGGGGTCACCATTCCCACACCCGTGATCACTACCCGACGACGTACCACTTGCTGTCTCTCTTCCCGGACTCCGGATTGCCTTCGAATGAGCCTTCCGCCGGCTGCCAGCGGGCTCAGTTACTCGTGTTATTGTTGATGTAGTTGATGGCTTCTTGGACCGTTGTAATCTTCTCGGCTTCCTCGTCGGGAATCTCGCAACCGAATTCCTCTTCGAGTGCCATCACCAGCTCGACCGTGTCGAGGGAATCTGCGCCTAGATCATCAACGAAAGAGGCCTCGGTAGAGATCTCGTCCTCTCCCAAGCCTAGCTGCTCGGATACGATCCGCTTAACGCGCTCGTCGGTTTCGCTCATGCTGACCGTTCCTCCCTGCCAGGGTGGGTCCAAGGCCCGGATGGGTTACCATATTTCCCGGGCCAACTCAATCACACGTCCCTCCTGCTGTCTCGCTCCACGAGCTGGTCCAGCTGAGGGCTCAGCCCATATACATGCCACCGTTCACGTGGAGAGTTGCCCCTGTTATGTAGCTTGCCCCCGGTCCGGCCAAGAAAGCCACCGCCTCGGCCACATCCGAAGGGGCACCGAACCGGCCCAGGGGGATTTGGGCAAGCAGGTCCTCCCGCTGCTCTTCCGGAAAATCGGCCGTCATATCCGTCCCGATGAAGCCGGGAGACACGGCGTTCACCGTGATGCCGCGAGGGCCAAGCTCGCGCGCAGCGGAGCGGGTGAAGCCTAGGATCCCGGCTTTGGCGGAAGCGTAGTTGGCTTGGCCGGCGTTCCCCGTTTCCCCAACCAGTGAAGCGATATGAATGATTCGTCCACTACGGGCTTTGACCATGGGGCGAGTGACCGCACGCGTCAGCCGGAAGACCGAGGTAAGATTAGTCTCGAGCACCGCTTGCCAGTCTTCGTCCTTCATCCGCATGAGTAGCCCATCACGGGTGATTCCGGCATTATTCACCAGGATTGCCGGGGGACCGAGCTCGGCCTGAACGGTTTGGATAAAGGGATCAATGGCTTCGGCATCGGCCACATCCAGCGCGTAACCCTGAGCTGCTATCCCCCCCTGGTGGAGCACCTCCGCCGTCTCGCGGGCCCCTTCTGAGGTAGTCGCGGTGGCAGCTATCTGGGCCCCCAAGCTCCCTAAGCGCTCGGCCACTGCCCGGCCGATCCCGCGGCTGGCCCCGGTGACAATAGCGATCCTCCCATCTAACATGTTTCTTCCTTTGCCTAGCTCGTATCCGCTAGCGCCTTTTCAAGGCTGGTCGCATCTTGCAGGGAATGGCAACTCATTGCCCCATCGATGCGCCTGTTAAGACCGCATAAGATCTTACCAGGCCCCATCTCCAAGGCCCGATCAACCCCCTCACAACGCAGGCGCTCCACTAGCTGTGTCCATCGTACGGGACGGGTCACTTGGCGGATTAAGGCCTCCCGTAGGGACTCAGCCGCCTGGACCGGCACCGCATCGACATTGGTCAGGAGCGGAACTTGGGAAGCTTGGATGGCCACCTCAGCCAGGCGCTCCCTTAGCCGTTGCGAAGCCGGCTCCATCAAAGCACAGTGGGAAGGGATGGAAACGGAAAGCTCCACTGTCCGCTTGGCCCCAGCCCGGATGGCTGCCTCCATCACAGTCTCGACGGCGTCGGTATGGCCGGCTATTACCACCTGTTCCGGGGCGTTGATATTGGCTGGTTGAACCACCCCTTTACCCTGCGTCTCGTCGCAAATGCTTTGCACCTTGTCCTTGCCCAGCCCGAGGATGGCTGCCATTTTGCCCTCCCCATCGGGGACGGCCTCTTGCATGAAACGGGCGCGATCAGCCACCAAACCAATTGCCTCGGGGAAAGCTAGGCTCCCGGCAGCCACAAGGGCACTGTATTCACCCAGGCTGTGACCAGCTACCAGCGCAGGCATGGCTCCTCCCCGATGCTGCCAGAGACGAGTCACAGCCACCCCTACGGCGAGCATGGCCGGCTGGGTATTCTCCGTCCGGTTCAGCTCCGCCTCAGGGCCATCCCGGATCAGTGTAACCAAATCCCGACCGAGAGCTTCGGAGGCTTCCTCCAGCGTACGGCCGACAACATTATCCGGATCCGGAAAGCCGCTTAGCATACCGACGCTCTGGGAGCCCTGCCCCGGGAAGAGGCAAGCAAAGGCCATGATGGCGACTTCTCCCTCTCAGTAGACGCAAATTACCAACGAAGGAGGGCTGAGCCCCAGGTAAAACCGCCACCAAAGGCTTCCAGCAGAACCAAGTCCCCAGGCTGGATACGAGCCCTTCGCACACCTTCATCCAGCGCCAGGGGGACCGAGGCGGCGGAGGTATTGCCATGGCGATCAACAGTGACAATCACCCGATCCATAGACAGGCCCAGCTTCTTCGCAGTGGCTTGAATAATGCGAATGTTGGCCTGGTGAGGAACCAGCCAGTCCACTTCCCCTTGTTGCAACCCATTGGCTGACAAGGTCTCCTCAACTACCTGGCCGAGGGTATTTACAGCGACCCGGAAAACCTCATTGCCCCGCATATGGATAGTGCTCTCCGGATCTCCCGATTGCCATCCTGTGGTCACGCCTCGGGGCACTGTAAGCAAATTGTCCTGACTGCCGTCGGCATGGAGATGGGTGGAAAGGATCCCCCGCGCTTCGTTGGAATCTGCCTCGAGGACTACGGCCCCCGAGCCATCCCCGAACAGAACACAAGTGCTTCGATCCTGCCAATTAACGATGCGGGAAAGGATCTCCGCTCCCACCACAAGCGCTCGACGGGCGGCTCCCGACTTGAGGAAGCTATTGGCGGTGGCCAGGGCATAGATGAAGCCAGTACAAACCGCCTGAACGTCGAAAGCAGGTGAGCTCAAGGCCCCCAGGCGACCTTGGAGGAGGCAGGCCGTACTGGGGAAGACACGGTCGGGAGTAGTGGTGGCAACGAGGATCAGATCGATTTCCTGAGGAGTCCGGCCAGCCGCCTCAAGGGCTCGACGAGCAGCTGTCTCGGCCAAATCAGTTGTTGTTTCTTCAGCAGCCGCAAGGCGGCGCTCCTTGATCCCGGTTCGCGCTGTAATCCAATCGTCACTGGTGTCTACCAGTCCTTCCAGGTCCCCATTACTCAGGACCTCCGTGGGAAGGTAACTGCCTGTGCCAGTAATTCGTGCGCCTGTCATCTCCTGCCCTGGCCTATTTTGCTATCTCCAGCATATGCTGGAGCTCACAAGTAATTCGCCGGTTCATATGATGCCGGGCCTCGGAGACCGCCACCTCAATGGCTTTGGCAAAGGCATAGGCATCAGCACTTCCATGACTCTTCACGACGATCCCATTAAGACCCAGTAACATCGCGCCATTGTATTCACGGTGGTCTACTCGCCGCTTAAAATCCCGGAGAACACCTCGGGCCAGGACCGCCGCAAATTTGGCTAGCCAATTGGCTGCAAAGGCCTCCCGCAAGAAATGGGCGATCAGCTCCGCCGTGCCTTCGGAGGTCTTCAAGGCGACGTTGCCGACAAAGCCATCTGCCACTACGACATCCACCTGACCCCGGAAGATATCCCGGCCTTCGACGTTGCCAATATAGTTCAGCTGACTTTCGCGCAAGAGCTGGCCAGCTATCTTGACCACTTCATTACCCTTAATATGCTCTTCACCGATATTCAGGAGCCCTACGGAGGGATGCTCAACCCCATATACAGCCCGGGACGCTACAACTCCCATAACGCCGAACTGAAAGAGGTGAACAGCGTCGCAGTCCACATTGGCCCCCAAATCGAGCATTAGGACCTGCCCTTCCCGCGTGGGGAGAAAGGTGGCAATAGCCGGACGATCGATACCGGGCAAGGTTTTCAATATAAACCGAGAAATGGCCATGAGCGCGCCGGTATTGCCCGCACTGACCAAACCTTCCACCTCCTCCCCCTTGACCAGCTGGGCAGCCACATGCATGGAAGAATCGCGCTTGCTTCGCATGGCGTGGGAGACATCGTCATCCGAAGCCACCGCCTGGGTTGCCTTCCTATACGAGAGACGTGGATGCGTCGCCAAGCCTTCCTGGGTAAGGGTTTCCCGGAGGCTCTCCTCCGGGCCCACCAAGATCAGCTCCAACTCGGGGTGGTGTGCCAGCACAGAGGCCGCTGCAGGGATAACCACCGAAGGGCCATGGTCGCCACCCATCGCGTCCAGGGCTATCCGCATAACAGCCCCTTACCTAAGCAGCCTAGCATGCATACCGGAGAGCCCATCCCTCGAGGCCGTACCAACGGGGCAGGATTTATTCTTCCTCGGCAACTGGAAGCACCTGGCGCCCGCGGTAGGATCCACAGCTCGCACAGAGGTGATGAGGGCGCTTGGATTCCCCGCATTCGGGGCATACCCCTAGGTTGGCAGGTCGGATGGCATGGTGGGAACGCCGCCGGTCGCGGCGCCCCTTGGAGGTCTTCTTCTTGGGTACAGCCATATTATGAACTCCCAAGCCGCTAAAGGCAGACGGTGATCGACAGCCCCAGAGGGCCTTTGGGCGCCGGCCTACAGGAGTAAACTCCCTAGTGCCTTCGCCTTTTTGCCAAGATGTTCTGCCCTTCCTCCGCACTCGAGCCCAAGGAAGGGAACGAACTCCAGCGACGGATACCAGATTTAATGGCCCTCCTTGAGCCGGGCGAGGACAGCAAAGGGGTTTTCACGCCGGCCTTGAGAGCAGCTGCATTCTGCCTCGTTCCGGTTGGTTCCGCAAACCGGGCATAATCCCTTGCAGGTCTCCGAACAAATGGGGCTCTGGGGAAGCCCCAAAAGCCACTCGTCCTCCAGTGAGCCTACAAGGTCTAGCTCGCCGCCGGGTGCCTCGATCTGATCATCCGGGAGATTGGGAACCCCAACGCCGCCTTGGGGTACGGGATCCCGAGGTGCTGTCTTCCCCGGCTCCGGGTTCACGGTCAGGAAGATCTCACTCCCCAAGGGGCGGCTAAATTGGATTCGGCAATATTCGCAATGGAGATAGGTCCGACCCTGCACCCAGCCGCTCAAGAGGTAAACATCGCTATGGGGATCAAGGCGGAGAGCGATCTCCACCGCTTCCGGGAGCCCCCCTGTAGCCTCCTTCAAGCGATGGAGACGTCGTGGGGGGATGCCCCCTCGCAAGACAATTCCCTCGGGGGGAACCTGCGCCAGTCGGATTATGGTTTCGCGCAACTCCCGCATAGATGTCTAATTATAGCTTTCCACAGCAGGTCGATCCAGGTAGCGGAAACCGAGATGCTCCATAACCTGCTCGAAATCTTCAGCCCAAGCGTCCGGTCGCCACTGGGCCAACTGCTCTGGGCTATGCACCCCATAGGTGACAGCCAAGCGGGGCAATCCGAGCCGGTGTGCCATTTCCATATCGAAGGCAGTGTCGCCGACAAGCACGGCCTGCTGCGGTTCAAGTCCAAGTTCCTGAAGCATCTCCAGAAGCATCCGGGGATTGGGCTTGGATGCTGTCTCATCGGCACATCGGATAGTATGGAATGTCGTCTGCATTCTCCATTCCCGCAACATCCTGTCCAGGCTGTGACGGGACTTACCGGTTGCCACTCCCAGCAATTGTCCTCGTGCCCGAAGCCAGTGCAAGCCCTCCCAAACCCCTGGGAAAAAAGGCATCTTCGTGACCTCAATAGCCTGGAAGCGGCGACTGTAAATGGCCTTTATGCGTTGCCAATCCCCTTCTTTAGCTTCTGGTGCAAGGACTTCCAAAGCCTCTTGTAGGCCCAAGCCGATGACTTGCTGGCAGTGCTTTGCCGGTGGGGGTCCAATGCCAGCCTCTTCGAAGGTCGCCTGCAGGGTCTCGACGATGACCCTACAACTATCTACGAGAGTGCCGTCCCAATCGAAAATAACAAGCTGCGCTTGCTCGGCCTTCCAGTGAGTAGAGATCAAGTGTGCTCCTGATCAAGGGGTGCAGAGCTGGCCTTATCGAGCTCGATGAGTCTATCAAGGACGCCTTGGAGTTCCGGGGGCAAGGGGGCTCGGAAGGTAAGGGGATTCCCGCTGACCGGATGGGGAAGGCGCAGCTCCGCTCCATGAAGGAAGATCCGCTTAAGGCCGAAGGAGGCTGCTTCTCCGTTGGCCGCCCCATCTCCATAGACCGGATCGCCTGCCAAAGGGTGTCCTAGATAGTGGGCATGAACGCGGATCTGATGGGTTCGCCCACTTTTTGGCTCGGCCTGGACTAAGGTGAAACTTGGAAGAATGCGTAGCACAAAGAAACGGGTCTCGGCCTTCCAACCGGATTCGGGATCCACGATCATAGTCCAATTTGAGCCCCCATCCCACTCTCGCCGCAGGGGGGCGGTCACTTCGGCCTTCCATTGGGTCCATTCCCCAGCCAGCAAAGTCAGATAGCCTTTTTCTACTTGACCTTGACGAAAGGCTGCCTGGAGGGCCCGAGTAGCCCGGGCGCCTTTACCCACTGCCAAGCAGCCAGAGGTTCCCCGATCTAAGCGGTGGGCCAAGCCCCATTCCACCTGGGGACGCAGTGCCCTGAGGACCTCGATTGCACCGCAGGGGGTGCCGCTGCCGCCATGCACGGCAATCCCCGAGGGCTTGTCTAGGACTCCCATCTCCGAATCCTCGAACAGGAAGGCAGAGGCTATCTTATCCCGAAGTTGCTTAGGCACCGGCGCCTGAGTGGCAGCTGCTGAACGCACCGAAACCGGTGGCAAACGGACTCGATCCCCTTCTCGGATTCGGGTTCCGGGTCGACATCGGCTCCCATTCACACGCACCTCACCCTTGCGGAGCATGCGATAGATACGCGCTCGGGGGACGCCCTTGAACTGAGCGAAAAGAAAATTGTCAATCCTTTGGCCAGAGCGCTCGCGGCCAATAGTAATCCATTGGACACCTTCGGGCTTTTCTGAACGCCTGTCCTGCACCATGGGGAACTTCTTACCTTCTGCCAAATCGGATCGGTTAAGAACGTAAATTGAAGCAATTCTATCGGTTCGATACGATGGTATTGGTCTCAGGGACACGGGCCTCTGGGGTTACAGTCCCCGGGGCACGTATACCCCCCCACGGGAAAACCATTCGATTTTTGGTTCCCACCCTGACGCTTTGCTGCGAACGCAACAAGGCGACATTAAGCCCTTAGCGCAGCCGTCCATACTTCGAAAGCGCGGCGCGCTAAAGGCCAGATCCGTAAGGATTCGGACGCCAACAGGCTACCGAATATCCCCCGAACAAGTACGAGTGCAAACCTTTCGTGCCTGGCGGCCATAGGAGCCAAAAACCCAAAATGAAACGCATGCTCATCAATGCAACCAACCCGGAAGAGCTCCGGGTGGCGGTGGTGGAGGGGCAAAAACTCCTCAACCTGGATGTCGAGAACGCCGCCTACCAACAAAAACAGGGCAACATCTACAAGGGACGGGTGACCCGGGTGGAAGCCAGCCTACAAGCTGCCTTCGTCGAATATGGCGGTGGCCGTCAGGGCTTCCTCCCCATCAAAGAAGTTGGCTGGGAATATTATCCTGAAAATGAACAAGGCAAAACCCTTTCTCCGCGCAAGGTCCGTATCCAGGATGTCCTAGCCGAAGACCAGGAGCTCATTGTCCAGATCGATAAGGAGGAGCGCGGGAGCAAAGGCGCGGCCCTGACTACCCTGCCCTCGCTTGCCGGACGATACCTCGTCCTCATGCCCAACAATCCCCGCGCAGGGGGAGTATCCCGACGGATCGAGGGAGAGGAGCGTAAGGAGCTCAGAGAGACCCTTAGCTCCCTAGAGCTACCTGAAGGGATGGGGTTGATCATTCGAACGGCAGGAATCGGCAAAGGCGCCGATCAGCTTCAACCTGACCTGAACCATCTCCTCCATCTCTGGCACTCCATCCTGGAGCAGGCGGAGAGCCAAAGTGCCCCCTTTCTCATCTATCAGGAGGGCAATACCATCATTCAGGCCCTTCGAGACAATTTTGAGGAAGAGATCAACGAAATTCTGGTCGATGACCCGGAAGTGGCGGATACGGCGCGCCAATTTATGCAGGCCATAATGCCCGAGTGTGCCAACCGGGTAAAATTCTACAAGGACTCCATCCCGCTGTTCTCCCGCTTCCAGATCGAGCACCAGATCGATACGGCCTACAGCCGGGAGGTGCCTCTAGAAGGCGGGGGAAGCTTGGTCCTTGATCCCACCGAGGCGTTGGTTTCGATTGACGTTAATTCGGCCAAGGCCACCAAAGGCCAGGATTTAGAGGAAACCGCCTTGCAGACCAATCTGGAGGCAGCCGAGGAGATTCCGCGGCAATTGCGCTTACGCGATGTGGGAGGGCTTGTCGTGATCGATTTTATCGATATGAAGCGCAAGCGCAACATTCAGGCGGTGGAGGACAAGCTCCGGGAATCGGTTAAAGCAGACCGCGCGCGTATCAAAGTGGGCAAAATCTCCCGCTTTGGACTGATGGAGATGACGCGGCAACGACTGAGGCCGTCCCTGGGGGAGGCCACCCATATGGCTTGCCCTCGGTGCAATGGCCAAGGCCGACTCCGGACCATTGAATCCTCGGCCTTACATCTCCTCCGCATCCTGGAGGAGGAAAGCCTCAAGGAACAGACGACTTACATTGATGCCCGCGTACCGGTGGAGATGGCCTCTTATCTGCTTAACGAGAAGCGCTCAGGGCTCAGCCTCTTGGAGGAGCGCTACGGGGTGCAGGTTACCATTATACCGGATCCCAATCTCCTTACTCCCAGCTATGTCGTAGAGCGCGGTCGGACCAAGGACCTCGAAGTGAGAAAGGGTCCGGCCCTGAGCTATAAGCAGATCCCTGAGCCAGAGCCCGCTGAGAGTCCACGCAGTGGTGAAACGGAGCCCCTTAGCAGTGCTTCCTATCCTCTTTCTCCCACTGGTGCAACCCTTCGTCCCCAACAGCCGGAACCGGAATCGGCTCTAGCCGGCTCGTCCGTTTCGGAAGAAGGCCCTCCCTACTCCTTCCTGAAGCGCATGCTGGGGGTCCCTTTGTGGGAGCAGCCCCCCGCCCACCTCTTTTCCGAGAGGGAGGGCCAAGGTGACATGCCCCCTTCCGAAGACAGGGATAAGGAAGGTGATGCTCCAGAGACCACCCAAGAAGGCTCCTCCGCCCCTTCGCGAAGGGGCTCCAGCCGGCGTGGCCGCCGCTCATCCCGCGGCCGAGGCTCTCGATCACAGGGAATCGGGGTGAACACTTCTCAGTCTGCCTCCGACTCAAGGCAAGCCAACGGGGGTAATGAGCAAGCGAATGCCCAGTCTATGGTCCCAGCCGGGGCATCCGAAAAGCCACTATGGCATAGCGAAGGGGGCCCACCTTCTGGGGAGGCAGCAGAGATAGGGACGGAAGCGGAGCAGGCCGGATCACATGAGGACCGGCCAGGGGGCCAGCAGGGTCGTTCACGCCCGCCGGGGCTCGAGGGGCGGACGTCGGCGCGGGGGGCGACGTCATTCGGTTAGCTCTAAGGAAGAAGGAGCACGGAGCGAGCAAGACTCTCAAGAAGGAGTGGAGGGCAAAGCGAAGGCTTCTCATGCTAACAGCCGAGCCGATAAGGACCAGCCTGAGAGACAAAACACAGCAAACCCGACGCAAGATTCAGCGAAGGGGAAAAGGAGCCAGTCCAACCAGAAGCAGAAGCGAGTCTCCCCTCCCAAACCCACTACCGAGGAGATTCAGGTACCAGCGCATACGGCAGAGATCTTCGAAACGGGCGAGGCGCAGGCGACAGGGGGGAGCACTGTTCATTCCTCCCCTCCGCAACAGGTCGAGCAGGAACCCCCTAGTGAATCCTGAGGAGCCCTTATTCGATTCTAAGCAAAAGCCCCGCCTTGGCAGGCGGGGCTTTTGCTTACCTAAGCGAAACGGGCAAGAAGCTAGGAGGTATGGACGACGCTGGCCTTCTCCCCTTTGGGACCGGTTTCGCTCTCAAAGGAGACAGTTTGGCCTTTGGTTAGGCTCTTAAACCCTTCCTCCTGAATGGCCGAGAAGTGGACGAAAACGTCCTCACCACCGTCATCGGGGGCAATGAAACCGAAACCCTTGGCATCGTTGAACCACTTAACCGAACCTTGACGCATTAACCCATACTCCTGAAGGAACCAAAAAGCGCATGCCTGGCGCACCGAGGCTAGGACTCCGGGCGAAGGGTCCGGACCCCTTTCCACGGCCAGGACACAAATAAGCTACGATACGCGCCATTGGAGGGAGGAGCAACCCCTTCTTCCAGCTAGGAGTAAGAAGGGCTTTTATCTGAGGGGATAGGCCAAAGGCCGAGCAACAGGTTGGTCTGGCTCCCCGGGCCGGATTCGAACCAGCGACTCGGTGGTTAACAGCCACCTGCTCTACCACTGAGCTACCGGGGAAACGGGCAGAAAAATGTATCCCAGCCTGCGAAGGGTGTCAACGACGGCCTATCATCAAATCCCATCCCTGCGACCGGCTTCAGCTAGGATGGGGCAGAGGCCCCATATGAGAGGGGCTATCCCGACAATCGTTTCCAGGACTGACTTGCCCCGGGTAGTAATGGCTATCCGAGGGCATCTAGGGCCTGCTGGTAATCGGGCTCCTCCGCAATCTCGGGTACCAACTGCCGGTGGATCACGCGATCGTCCTCGTCTAGGACCACAATTGCCCGGGCTGCGAGGCCAGCGAGTGGGCCATCCTCGATTAGAACCCCATAATTCTGGGCAAATGACTTGTCCCGCATCATGGAAAGAGGAACCACATTGTCTAGGCCTTCGTCCCCGCAGAATCGCTGCTGGGCAAATGGAAGATCAGCCGAGACGACGAGAATCATGGCGTCGGGGTGCTCTCGAGCGTACTGATTGAATTTGCGAGTCGATTCAGCGCAGACTGGCGTATCAAGGCTCGGAACGATGTTGAGAATGCGCTTTTTGCCTGAAAAGTCCGCGAGTGTGCGAGTGTTTAAATCCTTGTCGACAAGCTTGAAATCTGGGGCTTGTGCGTGCACTTGGGGTAGATCCCCGTTGGTGTGAATCTCTGTACCTTTGAAGGTCACGCTTGCCATTGGATGCTCCTCTTGCGCTTGATGAGCCATTCAGCCAAAGGATCTCACGGACACCCAAGCTTAACCGGGCCCCCGATTGCCACTAACCTCGACATCGCATCTAGGGAGGAGGGGTTTGTCAATCGGGCACCCCCGGCAGGCTCTGCGGCCTATCCCCTTGACTTGACTTGCGGCAAGGAGTGGCGCGGTCATTGCCCCCCAAACCGACGGCACGGCGCAAGCTCCCCTCCCCACTCTTCCAGCAGCTCGGCCCGAACCCGCCTATCGGATCGGGCTGACAACAGAGTTTCCTTGGCTACAGGAATTTGAACCGCTTGCCAGCCCCCGTCGAGCGCGCATTCCACTCGAACCATCCATTCCCCTGCCGCGGGCTCTACTTCGTAAAGATAGGCCGCCAGCCCCATCTCCTCCAGTAGGTCTTCCACCACCTCTTGGGTCAAGCGAAGCTCTTCTGTAGAAACTTCCATGGCCTCTCGCCTTCCTTGCTCCTTGCTCCCATGACTCAGCCTGCGCCCGCTAGCGTAAAGGCCAACCCGAATCATCCCGGCGCCTTGCTTTTTGGGGCAAGGTCGCCCCCACGACAATCTCCCTCAGGTCTGCCTTAGCGGTCGTCTTGGATGTATCCTTAGGGAGGATTTGGTCCTTCGCAAAGGGAGCCACCTATGGCCTTTTCTGCCTTCTACCACCTCCGACAAATGGCTCCTTGGCTGCAATATGCCCTTCCCCATCAGGCTCTCTCGCGAGGCATGGGGAAACTAGCCCACCTGCGTCGCCCTTGGTTCAGTCAACCCTTGATCCGTTGGTTTTGCTGGCGCCACAAGATTGATCTGGAGGAAGCCAAAGCTTCCCGTCTCTCCGATTATCCGAATTTCAATGCCTTCTTTACCCGAACTTTACGCCCTGGAGCACGGCCCATTTGCCCCGAGCCGGAGGGAATCGCTAGCCCAGCGGATGGCACCTTGCTCCAATTTGGGAGACTGGAAGGGTTCGACTTGCTACAAGCCAAGAGGCAATCGCTGGATCTGGTCTCCCTCCTCGGAGGGTCGCCGGAAAGGGTAGAGCCATTCCGCAATGCGGCTTATCTCACCGTCTATCTGGCCCCTCCCGATTACCATCGGATCCATATGCCTATTAGCGGCCACTTGAGCGAGATGATTCACATCCCAGGCCGACTCTTTTCTGTCGGACCAGCTACAGCAGCTTCCATTCCCGATGTGTTTACTCGCAATGAACGGCTCGTCACCCTGTTCCAGACTGAGAATGGTCCCTTTGCCCTGATCCTAATTGGTGCAATGCTCGTGGGCAGCATCCAAGTTCGATGGCACGGCACAGTCATGCCCTCCGGGGCTCGCCGCATCCACTATTGGAGCTATCCTGATGCTCAGGACGGCGGGACATGGGCGTTTCAAAAGGGCAACGAAGTGGGCAGCTTCAATCTGGGCTCCACCGTGATTGTCCTATTCTCGGGCAAGGGCTTGCACTGGCACCGTGCTCTGCAGCCGGGTCAAAAGCTTCACATGGGGCAATGCTTGGGGGAATGGTCGAGCCAGTGGTCCGATTAGCCGTGGGCCACTTCTGCGCTCCGTCTCGTGGGATGAGCCAGCACCGCGGGCAACTTGAACCATCGGATCGGGAAAGGTATTTTGGCAGGAGCTTAGCAATGAGGATCCCATGAGCGACAAGCGCCAACCGGACCACGAGCCGGGAGAATCATCGGAACGCTCCCCCCAAGATAAAGGGAAGCGGCACCAGGGTCCCGATAGCACCTCTCCCTATCCTGTCGAGCGGGGCGCACCGGCCTTCAGCCTAGTGGATACGGCTCAGGAGATCGAAAAGGCCGACGAGATGGTGCATGCCCGGGTGAGCGGCAAGCTCAAGGTCATCGCGGATCAGATCAAGGCCCTTCAGGCCGAAGCCGAAGGGATCCTAAACACGGCTCAGCAGGACATGGAACTTCATCAAGCAAAATGCAATTTCAGGCGTCAGCCCGGCAAGATCTACCATCTCTATGAAAAAGCGGACGGCACCCTCTATTTCTCCATGCTCTCTCCGGAAGACTGGAAAGGGGATCCCCCAGATCCGTTTCGGGGCTCTTACCGTTTGGAGCCCGACTATTCTTGGACACCCGCAGAAGAGGTCGATAAGCCCGATGATACTCGGGCCTTGGTCAATCGCCTTTTAGAAGATCGCGGGTTGGACCAGTAGCCGGATTAGGCTGGACTGCAACCTTCCCCGCTTGCATCACAAAAAGTCCCATCAGCGCGAGCCCGGAGGCTGCCCAGTAGGTGGCCGCCCCCCCAATAACTCCCCACAGTGTGCCTGCAAGCAAGGAGCCCACGCCACCACCCAAGCCAAAGGCTAGGCTGGAATAGAGAGCGAAGCCAGTGGAGCGTTGGCTTGGGGGGAAAAGGTCATGCGTATGGCGGGCCGAGGCCGCGTGAAAGAGGGCAAAGGTCGCTGCGTGCAGGACCTGGGCCAACAGCAGCCAACTCAGCTGGACTGTAGTACCGATCAGTGCCCAGCGGAGCCCAGCCAGCCCCAGACTCCCCGCTAAGAGACGTCGAACACCGAAGCGGTGCACCAATTGATCCGTAATGAGGAAAACAACAACCTCCGCAAGCACCCCTAGGGCCCAGAGCAGACCGATAATCAGGCGCGGATAGCCGTGATCCTGGAGGAGGATCGAAAAGAAGCCGTAGTAAGCTCCGTGACTAGCTTGCATTAGAAAAGTTGTGGCAAAGAATCCCCAGATGGGAGGCTGCTTCAACCGCTCCAGGAGAGATACCTGGTCCGAGACTGGGGTTTCCCGCGTGGGTTCGGGGATCAGGAGCGTCAGTAGGAAGATGCCAAGGAAAAGTGCAGCAAGGCCGTGGAGGAGTTGCTCCATACCGAAGCGATCCAAGATCGGTCCCAGCCCAGCCGCCGTACCAATGAAGCCCATCGATCCCCACAAGCGGATCCGTCCGTAATGGGCGCGATATCGCTGGATCAGATCCCAAACCGCCCCCTCGACGAGTGGCAAGGGGCCCGCGTGGAAAAAAGCGAACAGTGCCACTAGCGGTAGCATAGCCCAAAAGGTTCGAAACCCGTATAAAGGGAGGAAGGCGAAAAGCGCGAACAGGGCGGTCGCTCGGGCTACCGCCATACGCTGGCCCGTACGGTCCGCTAGAGGGCCCCAAACGTTGGGGGCCACGACTTTGGTGAGCTGGAGGATCCCTACCAGAGTCCCGATCTGGAAGGCCCCCATGCCTAGCGAATCCAGGTAGAGACTCCAATAGGGCAGAAGGCACCCAAGGGTGGCGAAATAGACAAAATAGAATCCCCCGAACCCGAGTGCCAAAGGGGGCCGCATCCCGAGCTCGGCACAGGCACCAGTTTGGGTGTCCACGGGGACTCCTATGGGGTAAGTGAAGGCCTCAACGGCAAAGACCCACCTCAGCAGCGATGGGCTATTCCATCGGCGGGCGCTGACCGCACTGGGCGTAATCCCGCAGGTAATGATCCATCACAGTTAGGACAGTCATGGCCTCCACAATGGGCACGGCTCGAATCCCCACGCAGGGATCATGGCGCCCCTTGGTAGTCACAGTGGTCTCATGGCCCGCCGTATCTAGGCTCCTGCGGGGCTTGCGAATACTCGATGTGGGCTTGACCGCTACCCGAGCGATTAGGGCCTGGCCGCTACTGATCCCCCCCAGCACTCCACCGGCCTCATTGGACAGAAAACCGGTGGCATCCATCTCGTCCCCGTGCTCCGATCCTCGCTGATGAACCACTTCAAACCCCGCCCCAATGGCTACCCCCTTCACCGCATTGATGCCCATCAGGGCTTTGCTCCAATCCGCCTCCAAGCGATCAAAAACCGGCTCCCCCAAGCCGGGAGGCACTCCCAGCGCTTCCACATAGATCTGGGCACCGACGGAGTCGCCCTCCCTTCGGAGTCGACTGATGCTCTCCTCCAGCTCCGTCACTCGTTCGGGATCGGGGCTGAAGAAGGGATTGGCCTCAACCGCCGACCAGTCCTTCCGCGTGAGCCGGATATCCCCCATGGTCTCGAGGCAGGCCCGAATCCGTACGCCAAGCTGCTCTCTTAGGTATTTCCGAGCAATGGCACCGGCAGCCACGCGAAGGGCCGTCTCGCGGGCGGAAGCTCGCCCTCCACCTCGATGGTCTCGGCGTCCGTACTTGATCCAATAGGTATAATCGGCATGGCCCGGACGAAACTTGTCCTTGAGCTCATCGTAGTCCTTGCTGCGCTGATCGGTATTCCGGATCAATAAACCAATGGGCGTACCTGTGGTCTTCCCTTCAAACACCCCCGAAAGGATCTCCACCTCATCCGTTTCCCGACGCTGAGAAGTGTATCGGGACTGGCCCGGTCGCCTCCGGTCCAGCTCCTGCTGGATATCCTCCGCTGACAGGGTTAGCCCCGGAGGACAGCCGTCCACCACCCCGCCCAGAGCAGGCCCATGACTCTCTCCAAAACTGGTCAGACGAAACAAATGCCCAAAGGAATTCCCAGGCATCCGGTGTTGCCTCCCCCGCAACCGATTCTTAACCAAAAGAGCGCCCGGGGCCTCTTGCTCAAAGAGGGGGGTATCCTACCATGAGCTTTGGCTCCTTGGGGTTAGTGCTGTTGTCCCCACTCGCTTCAGCTGGAGCTGGGCCGTCTGGGCGTCCGATGAATCCGGAAAGTTATCCTGGTTGCGGAATTCTTGACGGAAAAATCAGACCTCGGGTATGGATCATAGGAGTTCTCTGCGTGCCGAAAATGGCTGGCAAAGCCCCTTCCGAAGATCATTGCTCCACCGCTTCTATGTTAGACTGACCAAGGCTAGGAAAGGGACACTATTTTTTGTCACGTATTGGTTAGGATCAGGCCGCTGTCAGGGAGCATGCATTGGACTGGTTAACGGAAAAAGATTCCGAAACGGCCCATCCTCCGAGCCCCTCATCGAATGATATGAGCGAGGGCCTTTTGGAGGAGCGTCTCGTCCGTGCTCAACAAGGCCTTCTCCGAGAGCAAAAGCGTGACGGGCACTGGTGTTACGAGCTCGAAGCCGATTGCACCATTCCGTCAGAATACATCCTCATGATGCACTTCATGGACGAGATTAACGAAGAGCTGGAGATCAAGCTCGCCCGCTATATCCGGGCCCGGCAAGATTCCGCCCATGGCGGCTGGCCTTTATATGAAGGGGGACACTTCGACCTGAGCTGTACTGTTAAGGCGTACTACGCCTTGAAGGTCGCTGGAGAGGACCCCGAGGCCGAGCACATGGCCGCCGCTCGGCAGGCTATTTTGGACCATGGGGGGGCCGCAAGGGCCAACGCCTTTACGCGCATCTTATTGGCTCAGTTTGGTCAACTTCCCTGGCGGGGGGTTCCCATGGTGCCCCCCGAAATTATGCTCTTGCCCCGCTGGTTTCCCTTCCATTTAAGCAAAGTTTCCTACTGGTCCCGGACGGTCATGGTGCCTCTGGCCATCCTTTACGCCCTGCGAGCTCAAGCCCAAAACCCTCGTCGAGTTGGCGTACAGGAGCTATTTACCACCCCTCCGGAGAAGGAGCGTAACTATTTCCCCACTTGGTCTTGGACCAATCGCTGCTTTCTGATCCTGGAGCGCACCGCTGCGCGTCTCGAACCGCTGGTGCCCCGTCGTCTTCGAAATCGAGCGATCCAACGGGCCACGGACTGGATCATCGAGCGTTTAAACGGCGAGGATGGCTTAGGCGCCATTTTTCCGGCTATGGTCAATGCCTACGAGGCCTTCGCCTGCCTTGGCTACGGTCCCGATCACCCCTTTCGGATTCAAGCTGGCCGAGCTCTGCGCCATCTCGTGGTCGATCGCGATGAAGAGGCCTACTGTCAGCCTTGCGTTTCCCCTGTCTGGGACACAACCCTAGCCCTCCACGCCCTTCTGGAGAGTCCAGAGAACCCACTTCCCCGCGGCACTCAAAAGGGGTTGGAGTGGCTTGCGGAGCGCCAGATATGCGAACCCATAGGAGATTGGCGGGATAAACACCCCGAGCTCCCCGCCGGCGGATGGGCCTTTCAATACAATAACGCCCATTATCCCGATCTGGACGATACCGCCGCCGTAGCCGTGGCGATGCACCAGTCAGGACGCCGAGACCGCTATGGCGTCGCCATCCAGCGAGCTCTCACCTGGATCCGGGGGATGCAATCCAAGGATGGGGGATTTGCAGCTTTTGATTCCGACAACACCCATTATTACCTCAACCACATCCCCTTCGCCGATCACGGGGCCTTGCTCGATCCCCCCACCTGCGATGTGACCGCCCGCTGCGTCGGCTCCCTCGGGCTGGCCGGTGGCTCGGACTCGCGGGAATCCCTTCGCCGGGCAGTTGAATTCCTTCGACGCCACCAGGAGCCGGAAGGGGCTTGGTTTGGCCGTTGGGGGACCAATTACATCTACGGCACTTGGTCCGTCCTGGACGCCCTGGCCAAGGCTGGGGAGGACATGAGCCAGCCCTGGATCCAGCGAGCTGTCACTTGGTTAAAAGGGGTACAGCAACCTGACGGCGGCTGGGGCGAGGAAAACGACAGCTACTTTCACCCCGAGCACAAGGGCCAAGCTGCGCGGAGTACGCCCTTCCATACGGCATGGGCCCTCCTTGCCCTTTTGGCCAGCGGGGAAAGGGATTCGACGGCGGTATTATCCGGGATGGATTACCTCCTCCGCCATCAGAGGTGCGATGGACTCTGGGAGGATCCTTGGTTCACTGCACCTGGTTTCCCTCGAGTCTTTCATCTCAAATACCACGGCTATACCCGCTACTTTCCCCTCCAGGCACTGGCCCGTTACCACCAGTTAGCTCGAGATCGCGCTTGAGTCCCGTCGGTGTTGTCAGTGCCCTGTCTCCGGAAGGCTATTGTCTAACCGGGGAATGGGTTCCAGTAGGCGGTCGAGCGCCCCTTCCAAAGGGCACAGGCTGGCTGGCCGTCTCCGGTGTTGGCCCGGGGCGAGCCCAGAAGGCCGTCGAGCCTCTCATAGTGGCGGGGGCTACTGCGCTCGTCAGTTGGGGATTTGCTGGGGGCCTAGATCCCCGATTGGCACCCGGCACGCTCATCCTTCCCGAATCGATTGCTGCAAGCCCTCAGGGCAGGATCGACCTCGCCTGGCGCCAGGAAGTCATCGCCGCCCTCGACGGGAGACTTCCCATAATCGGGGGCGCCTTAGCTCACGCCCAGCGGGCCCTTGTGAGCCCTTCCGAAAAGGCCGTATTGGCTCGTAAGACTGGGGCCGTCGCTGTGGATCAAGAAAGCGCCATTCTTGCCAGGGAAGCAGACAGGATCGGTGTCCCTTTTCTTGCCCTCCGTGCCATCCTGGACCCTGCCGGGCAAGCCCTACCCTATCGAGTCACCGAAAAGGCCGACAGTCTGGGGGAAGTGCCAACTCGGTGGCTCGTAGGGGAGCTATTCCGACATCCGGGCGAGTTAAGGCCCTTTATGGCTCTGCTCAAGCCCTTTGGACGAGCCAGGCGCCGTCTCCATAGCGTTGCCCGCCTCGCTGATCCCATCTTCCAGGCCCCTTCTCCTCCCGCCAAGAGCCATCTTATATAGGGGCTAGCCTTGGATAGACTAGGCTGAGACCATGGAGATCAAGAGGGGCAATTCTGGCTACTCCCTGTCCTGGCAAGCGCTCTTCCTTCAAGCCCGGCTGGCAAGAGGAACGGTCCTCGGTATCATGGGTCTTTGTTATATTGGGAGGCGATTTCTCCTCCCCCGGTCAGCAACCGACAGACCCTAGACAAAGATAGGCCTTCCCCGCTCGTTTCTCAGACGAGTCCGAGGGGGCTGAACAATTTGGGGACAAGTCATGGGAATCCCGCTCCGGCAGCAAATCCGAATCGGAAGTTACATCATTGGCCAAAAGCTTCAGGGTAATCCGCATTATCCCTTGGTTCTCATGCTGGAGCCCCTATTCCAATGCAACCTGGCCTGTGCGGGTTGCGGGAAGATCCAGTACCCAGATGACATCCTGGCTCAGCGAATGTCGAAAGAAGAATGCTGGGAAGCAGCGGAGGAATGCGGTGCGCCCATGGTGTCCATCGCTGGCGGGGAGCCTCTTCTACACAAGCAAATGCCAGAGATTGTCGAAGGCTTTATCCGACGCAAAAAGTTTGTCTATCTCTGCACCAACGCCCTTCTTGCAACAAAGCGTATGAAGGACTATGCCCCTTCCCCCTACTTGACCTTTTCCATCCATCTAGACGGGGACCGGGAGAATCACGATGCTTCGGTCTGCCAGGAGGGAGTTTTTGACCGGGCTGTTGAGGCCATTCGGCAGTTACGGGAGCAAGGTTTCCGAGTGAATATCAACGCTACCCTTTTCCAAGGGGAAGGCGCAGAGGAGATAGTAAATTTCTTCGATAAGGCCAAGGCACTGGGGGTGGAAGGAATCACGGTGTCTCCCGGCTACGAATACGAATGGGCCCCTCGCCAGGACATTTTCCTGGGGCGCAATACCACCAAAGAGCTTTTCCGTAGCATCTTCCGGCTTGGACAGGGACGGAAATGGCCTTTGAGCCATTCGAGCCTGTACTTGGATTTCCTCGCAGGCAACCAGAAATATCAATGCACTCCGTGGGGCAATCCCACGCGGAACCTCTTCGGCTGGCAGCGTCCCTGTTATCTCCACGCTGATGGAGGTTACGCTGATACCTTCCGCGAGCTCATGGAGGAAACGGACTGGGAAAGCTATGGGGTGGGCCGACACCCCAAGTGTCGGGACTGCATGGCCCACTGTGGATTCGAGGCAACTGCCGTGGAAGACACCTTCCGCCACCCGCTCAAAGCCCTTAAGACGGCCTTACGAGGCCCCCGCACAGAAGGGCCCATGGCTCCCGAGCATCCGGTCCTATACGACTCGCAGACCCAACATCAGGCCCCCTCCTCACAGGGTTCAGGGGAAACTGCCACCATCCCCTTGGAGATGGTAGGCGGACGGAATACCCATCAATAGCCGGCCTGGGCCTCCCCCAACCGTGGTTGCCTTCGTTCGAGCGAGGGCCCTCGGTTTGGGGTCGTCGCTTCACAGACTCCGTTCCACTCGTTTCGCTCCCCCCTTCAAGGCCCGGTCAAGGCGGAGCCGAAAAGCGCCCCTTATAGGTGGAGCTTGGTAGCTTCCGGGTCATGACTAGCAAGTAGAACAATCGGAGGAGGTTACTTTTCACGCTGTGAAGGTTGAACGCTATCAATACAGAAAAGTAAGGAATAACAATACACTAGCTGCCATCCCCGCCTTGGGCGCTCTCCTGTGATCCCTTTGGGCTCGGGAAATAAGGGAAATCGAGGTGGGAGTGGCTGGCTAAGCCGCTGGGTGAAGGGGGTCACCCGATGGTACGGGACGATCATCTTCCTTTGCACCACCTTGACGATCTTGGCCGGTTACTACGCTGTCGGGAATTTAGGCATGGACACCGATACTGCCCAGCTACTGGAGAAGGATCGGTTAAGCCATCAGACAGCCAGAAGCTATAAACGCCAATTTCCGGAGAAAGACGATCAGCTTCTGATCCTAGTGGAGGCAGATACCCCCGAGCAGGCGGACAAGCTGGCGGCCCAGCTCGCGAAACAGCTGAAAGGAAAGAGAGAATATTTCCGGTCAGTGTACCAGCCCGGAGCCGATCCCTTTTTCGAGCGCAACGCCCTTTTGTATCAAGCTCCTCCCCAGCTGCGGAAGCTAACCAATCACTTGACAGCAGCCGCACCCCTTTTGGCTCGGCTGAGCCAAGACCTGAGCCTTGTTCAGCTCTTTGAGACCACGAGTCAGCTTGTGGAGCGTCCGACTCCCTCCCGGAAGAGCTTGGATCCCCTTTTGGAAGGCATCAATGAGGTGGTTGTTGCCGAGCTGAGCGGAGAAACCGCCACCCTCTCCTGGCAGCACCTCTTCCAGGGTAAGGACGCCGTATCCCCCAAACCGGCTCGGCGCCTTTTGATGGTTTCCCCTCGACTCGATTTCAATCGCCTGCTGCCTGCTTCGGAGCCCATGAAGGCCTTGGATCGAATTGTCCAGGAACTGCAGATCGGTGGGAAGGGGTATCCGCGAATCCGGGTCACAGGGGAGGTCGCCCTTAAGCATGAGGAGCTGCAAAGCGCTCTTCAAGGGGGGCAGAGGAGCGGGCTTGCCACCCTCGTTTTGGTAGGCCTCCTTTTATGGGTGGGCCTTCGCTCCATCCGTCTAGTGATAATCGCTGTGGTTACCCTTCTCGCCGGTCTGACACTAACCGCTGGCTTCGCCGCGTTTACCGTCGGCGACCTGAATCTGATCTCTATTGCTTTTGCCGTCCTCTACATCGGATTAGGGATCGATTACGCCATCCACTTCATCCTGCGTTACCGGGAGCTCCGCCGAGGCGATACCGACAACCGTGACGCTCTAACCAGGACAGGAAAGGAAATCGGCGGCTCCCTCACCCTTTGCGCCCTGTCCACCTCAATCGGCTTCTACGCCTTCATCCCCACCGCCTTCACCGGCGTCTCCGAGTTGGGCCTAATCGCTGGCACCAGCATGTTCATCAGCCTTCTCTTGAGCTTGACCCTGCTTCCGGCCCTTCTTACCGGTTTCCCAGCCCGTGCCAACGGTGTCCCGCATGGGGGCATATCGCCGAGCCTTTTGCGTCTGGCCGAGGCTCCCCTGCGCCACCGGAAGGGGACCCTCCTGGCAGCACTAGGGGCTGCTCTGGTCTCTTTGGCCCTTCTCCCTCGTATCCAATTCGACTATAACCCCCTTAACCTACGGAGCCCGACAAGCGAGTCGGTGGTAGCTTTCCAAGATCTCATATCGGACGGCTCAATGCCCTCCCCTAGGCCGGCAATCACCCTAGCCAATGGGGCTGAAACGGCTCGTAAGAAAGCCCGTCGACTGGAAAGGTTGGACAGCGTCTCTGAAGCACGGTCTCTCTTCCATTTCGTTCCGGAAAATCAGGAAAAGAAATTAGCCCTTGTCCAAGAGCTGGCCTCCAAACTGCATTCCTCCCTTCAAAATGGCCAGCTTGAGCGCAAGGGGTACGATCGGAAAAGGCAGCTAGCAAGCCTCCGTGAGCTTTGGTCGGCCTTAGCGGCTAGGGCGAGCAAGAAAAAGGGAGAGCCATCCTTATTGGCCCAGAATTTGGACCGGCTCATCCGCCGGTTGCAGGCTTCCCGCCCGCAGGTTCAGTCTCGTATCCTGGATCGGCTCGCCCGAGGGCTTCTTCGGACCTTGCCTGAGAATCTGGGACAGCTCACCAAGGCACTAAATGCCTCGCGCGTCACCCGAAGCGATCTTCCGAAATCCCTCCGTGACCAATGGGCGGCTTCCGGAGCCATTTATCGCGTGGCGGTCTACCCTGAGGAAGAACTGGAAACCGCGGCTCACTTGCGGCGCTTCGTAAACGACGTGCGCAAGGTTGCCCCCGATGCGGCTGGCGTTCCCGTGCTGAACCTGGAGGCGGGAGATGCCGTCGTATCCGCCCTTTTGAAGGCCCTAGGACTGGCGCTAACCGGGATCACCTTGATTGTGCTTTTCTTGTTGCGAGAATGGTCGGCTACGGTAACGGTTCTCGGCCCCCTTCTGCTAGCTGCCCTGATAACGGGAGGGGCTACCGTCGCCATGGACCTTCCTTTTAACTTTGCCAATATCATCGCCCTTCCGTTGCTGCTTGGCATCGGCGTGGACAGCGGGATCCATATGGTGCATCGGGCGCGCCAAGCCTTGCCACGTCATGGGAACCTTCTCCGTACGAGCACAGCCCGCGCCGTTGTCTTCAGCACACTGACCTCCGCCTGCGGTTTCGGGAGTCTTGCCTTTTCCAGCCATCCAGGAACCGCTAGTATGGGCCAGCTCCTCACTTTGGGCGTACTGGCGATCCTGTTCTCAACCCTTGTTGTCCTCCCGGCCCTAATTCGGGGCTTTGATCCCGCGGCTATCGGCGAGTCGCGCTCCCCTTAACCTGTTGGCGACCGCCATTGGACGGGAGTCCTAACCAGAAGGCCTTCTGCAGCAAACCATTGGATGGCATCCCAGAGGGATTCGGACAAAGGCCGGAACTCCAGCCCGAGCTCCCGCCGGGCCTTGCTGTTATCCAAGGCGAGGGGCTTACGAGCTAGGCGGATCCCGGTCAAAGAGGTGCTAGGCGGGCACCCGCTGATATAACGCGCCCGAAGCTCTTCCACCCCGCTAACGAGGTAGGCTAGCCAATAGGGCACCCGAAAGCGCGGCATGGACAGACCAGTAAGTTGGGCAAGCAAGGTGAGCAGCTCCTCCATGGCAATATTGGTATTGCCTAGGAGATACCGTTCCCCGGTTTGACCACGCTCCGCCGCCCGTAGATGGCCCAGAGCAACATCTCGGACATCCACAAGGTTGAGGACGGTCGCCAGATAGGCGGGGAAGTCCCCATTGAGGTAGCCTAAGAGCATGCGAGTCGGCGGGGTCAAGTGGGGATCCCCTGGTCCGACTGGGGCCGAGGGGTTAACGATGACTACCGGTATGCCCTGTCGAGCGCTCTCCACGGCAATACGCTCCGCCCGCAGCTTGGCCACGCAATAGGCACCGCACATCGCTTTCTCAGGAGGCTGGATGGTTTCGTCCAGTAGCTCCCTACCCGGAGGCCCTTTCCGACTTTGTAGGATGGCTTCGGTGGATGTGTGGACTACTCGGCGCACCCCTGCCCTCTGGGCGGCTTCCAAGACGAGACGAGTGCCTTCCTCGTTGCTCTGGATCATGGCCTGAGCATCGGGGGCCCAGAGCTGAGCTCCCGAAGCCAAATGATAGACTGTGCTCACCCCCTCCATAGCCGCCTGGAGCGTTGCCCAGTCGGTAATGGAGCCCTGCCAATGGGCTATCCTTTCTGCCGGAGCCTTGGGCGCTTCAAGGTCTAGGGTCCGAACCGGGATCCCATGTTGCTGGAGTAGGGCCACAAGGGAGCGACCGATAAAGCCTTGGCCTCCCGTAACTAAGGCGGTTCCAGTCATGACTGTTCCTTGGGAGTGCATCATCCTACAATACGGGTTTCTTAAACGGCGCCGGCCGGGTCCTGATCGTCCCCTTCGCCTTATTAAGGGGAACCTCCATCCGGTCACCGGAACCGGCCCGGTAAAGGGTAAAGAGCGACTTTGGGGGGAGACGGGGGGACCCACCCTAAGGGGACGGCCCCTCGGATCGGATCCCCCGTTACCGGCCCGCTGCACCATAGCAAAACGTTCGTCCCCTTAGCCTCAGTCGAGGAGCCGCTGGATTGAAGCTATCCAATCCCTCGGGTCCCTCGGGGCAAAGGCCACGGGCTGCCCATCCTCTCCTGGGCGCTAACCCGGCAACCCTGCTCGCGGCCTTTCGCCACAGCGGCGGGATCCCTCCTTCGAGCCTGCCGCTCGCTGGGGCCGCTACGGTTTCCGCTTTGGCCCGCTGGCCCTTTACCCTGTTGGAGCACCTTTGGGTAAGCACTCGGGAAAAGCGCCGCCGCGAGCTGCCCGCACCGGTCTTCATCGTCGGGCACTGGCGAAGCGGAACAACCCATCTCTACAGCCTGCTGACGCAAAGCCAGCGCTTTGCCTACGTTTCCCCCTTAGCTACCGGCCTCCCTTGGGACTTTCTAGTGCTCGGGCGGGTGCTCAGGCCCCTATTGAAGCGAGCCATGCCGGCCAACCGCTTTATCGATCAGATGGAAGTCCGTCCAGACTCGCCCCAGGAAGATGAGGTGGCCCTGGCCAACATGCAGCCGTTGTCTTTTTTTCAGGGCTTATACTTCCCTCGTCGCTTTTGGGCTCATTTCGATGCGGGGGTCTTCTTTTCGGAGTGCTCGGCGGAGCAGATCAAACAGTGGCAGCGGGCAGCTCGCCTATTCCTGGAAAAGGTGGCCATTGACCAGCCCGGGCACCGAGTCTTAATCAAAAATCCCGTATACACCTCGCGGGTGGACCTTCTTAAGACGATGTGGCCAGACGCGCAGTTCATCCATATCTATCGGAACCCTTACATGGTCTTCCAGTCCACTCGCCATTTCTACCGCAAGCTCCTTCCTGAGCTTGCCCTCCAGGAATACCAACACTTAGATATCGACCGCATCGTCCTGGACACCTATCCTCGCCTGATGGACCGGGTTTTGGAAGAGAGCCGGGCACTGCCCGCTGGGAGCTTCAGCGAGGTTGCATTTGAGGAGCTAGAGCAATCTCCCCTGAAAGAGCTGAAACGGATCTATCAGGAGCTCGGTTGGACCACGTTCGAATCCGACCGGCCGGCCTTTGAAGCCCATATGGAAGCGAATCGCGGCTACCAGAAGAACGCCTATCGCTTTCCCCCCGAGGATAACCGTAAGGTGGAGCGCCACTGGGGGTATTACATCCAGCATCTGGGCTATGATCGCGCCCCATAGCCCCCAGTGGTGATAGGCCCAACCCAAGCGGATCCACACAAATGGAGCCAAAGGACCCTCCAGTCATGGGCAAGGTTCGCCTAGACGCCTTTCTCGTGCGGCAGGGATACGCAGCCAGCCGGGCACGCGCTCGGCGCCTTATCGAAATCGGTGCGGTCCGCATTGCCGGGAAGGTGGTCTCCAAACCGGGTCAGCGTTTGGCTCCGGATCTGAAGATAGAAGTCAGGGATAGCGACTTCCCCTATGTTTCCCGCGGAGCCCTCAAGCTGGAATCCACCTTGAGGGCCTTTACCCTAGCCCCAACCGGGGTCCGGGCCCTGGATGTTGGCGCGGCAACAGGAGGATTCACTGACGTCCTCCTCTGTTATGGAGCGAAAACGGTAACCACTGTGGACATTGGCTCCGGACAGCTCTGTTCTCGCCTCAGGGCCGATCCCCGAGTCGCTGCCTGGGAGCAAACCGATATCCGCAAGATTGGCTGGGAGGCCTTGGGAGCCCCATTCGATTGGATTGTCGTCGACGTAAGCTTTATTTCTTTGACGTCCCTGCTAGCCCCCCTATTCCCGCTCGTTAGCCGAGAGGGCTTGGTGCTTGCCCTTGTCAAGCCTCAGTTTGAAGTGGATCGCACCAGCCGCAATGGCAGCGGTGTGGTACAAAATGCCCAGGTCCGTAAGGAAGCGGTGGCTCGGGTTCGGGACCGAGCCTCTACCACTGGCTGGGCCTCTCTAGCCACTTATCCCGTCCCTCTGCTCGGAGAGGCTGGTAACCAAGAATACTTTGTTTGGCTGAAACCACCCCCTAAACGCCCCCTAGACGATTGACCCCCAAGCCGCCCCGAGGGTAGGCTTCGATCAGTCCACTTTCTGGGCAATGACCCTAACCGACACATGGCATGCAATCGTGAGTGCTCCCGCTGAATCCACCGAAGGAGAGCCAAGTCCTTCGGAGGCGCTTTCCTTCGAGCAGGCCCTTTCCGAGCTGGAGACCTTGGTAGAGCGGCTCGAGTCCGGCCAACAGGGCTTGGAGCAGGATCTAAGCGATTTCCAGCGAGGCATCGCTTTAGTTCGTCATTGCGAGCGGCAGCTCGAGGAAGCTGAGCAGATAGTCTACAAACTGGTTGAAGAAACCCAGGGGGAGCATTTGGAGGCGTTTGAACCGAATTCCCCGCGCTCGGAAGGCGAATAGCCGGTGCAAGGTTCTCTTCAGGAGTATCTAGAGGATCGGCGCCGGCAAATCGAGTCCCACTTAGAGAAACTCCTGCCCGAAGCTGAGGAGTTTCAGCCTTCGGAGCTGGGATCTGCCCTAAGGTACGCAGTATTAGGGAACGGGAAGCGCCTGCGGCCGATCCTCGTTCTAGCCGCTTGCGAAGCCGTCGGCGGGGCCCTGGGTACGGCACTGGGACCTGCCGCTGCAGTAGAATGCATCCATGCTTATTCCCTCGTCCACGACGATCTCCCTGCCTTGGACAACGACGACCTGCGCCGCGGGGATCCGACTGTCCACAAGGCCCACGGCGAGGCCACTGCTATCCTAGTGGGCGATGCCCTTCAAACCCTTGCTTTCCAGGCCCTCAGCGAAGCGCAAGCCATTCCAAGGGACGCCCGTTTGGAGATGATCCAGCGTCTCAGCCGAGCAGTAGGGGCCCATGGCATGGTCGGGGGTCAGGCCCTGGATTTGGCCTGGGAAGCGTCCCTTCCAGACCAAGAAGCCTTGCAGCGCACCCATCGGATGAAAACGGGAGCCTTGCTGACTGCCTCGGTTGAGCTAGGAGGACTGGCGGGAGGGGGAGCCCCCCATACGATCGTGACCCTTGGGAGGTACGGACGCCATATTGGGCTCGCCTTTCAGATCACCGACGACCTCTTGGATATCGAAGGGAGCACCGAATCCCTGGGCAAAGAAGCAGAATCCGATGTCGCGCGGAGTAAGGCCACTTACCCTGCTTTAATGGGAAAGAGGGGCGCAAGGGAATTGGGTGAGGCCGAGCTGGATCGCGCCTTAGCGGCTCTGGAGCCGCTGGGCGAGCGTGCTGCTTCGCTCCGGGCGATTGCCCGCTACATCGTCGAACGAAACCATTGATATCTGGCATAACCCATGCGCCTTTCTCACTATTTTCTCCCCACCCTCCGTGAGACGCCGACCGAAGCGGAGATCATTAGCCATCGGTTAATGCTCCGCGCCGGCATGATTCGCCGTCTTGCAGCGGGTTTGTATAGCTGGCTGCCGCTCGGGTTGCGGGTTCAGCAGCAGGTGGAAAAGATCGTTCGGGAGGAGATGACGGCCGCTGGGGCCCAGGAATTGCTCATGCCGATTGTCCAACCAGCGGAGCTTTGGCGGGAATCCGGTCGTTGGGACAGTTTTGGTCCTGAGCTGCTCCGGTTCAGAGACCGTCACAATCGCGATTTTGCCCTAGGTCCTACCCATGAAGAGGTGATCACCGATCTTGTGCGTCGGGAGGTCCACTCCTACCGACAACTGCCTTTCAATCTTTACCAAATCCAAACCAAGTTTCGGGATGAGACCCGGCCACGCTTCGGGGTTATGCGAGCCCGAGAATTCACGATGAAGGACGGCTATTCCTTCGAAGCGGATGAGGACAGTCTGGACCGAACCTACCGAATCATGTTCGAAGCCTATGGACGGATCTTCTCTCGTCTTGGCCTGGATTTTCGGGCCGTGGAAGCCCGAACAGGGGCTATGGGCGGGACCGTATCCCACGAATTTCATGTCCTCGCCGATTCCGGGGAAGATGACCTCGTCTATTGCGACAAATGCGGTTACGCTGCGAATGTGGAGCTAGCGGAGCTGCCGTCTCCTTCGGGCGCGCGATGTCCCCCTGAGCAAGCCTTGCGTCTGGTGGACACACCTGGGGCTTACACCATCGCTACCGTTTCCCAGGCCCTTGGGATAGAGGCCCACTGTACAGTCAAGACCTTGTTTGTCCACGGTCAAAATGGCCCCGTGGCACTGATTCTGCGCGGTGACCACGAGCTCAATGAGGATAAGGCCAGCACCCATCCGGCTCTGGGAGCCGACTGGCGTTTCATGGAGCCCGCAGAGATCACGCAATTAACCGGTGCCCATCCTGGATCAATAGGGCCGGTGGGGCTCGATCCGGACCGGATTACCGTGCTTGCTGACCAGTACGCGGCCATTTTGGTCGACTTTGTTTGCGGGGCCAACCGGGATGACCAGCACCTGCGCGGAGTCAATTGGGGGCGCGATTTGCCCGAACCGGTTAGCGGGGATCTGCGCCTTGCAACCGCCGGTGACCCCTGTCCTCACTGCGAGTCCCCTTTGGAGTCTGCCCACGGGATTGAGGTAGGCCACATCTTCAAGCTTGGAACGAAATATTCAGAGGCCCTAGCCACCTCTTATCTGGATTCCGCGGGACGCGAGCAGCCCCTTCTCATGGGCTGCTATGGGATCGGGATTTCCCGCGTGGTCGCCGCCGCCATCGAGCAGAATCATGACGATCAGGGGATCTCCTGGCCCGATGCGATCGCCCCCTTTGAGCTTATCCTGATCCCCATCAACAAGAAAAAATCTCATAGAGTAGCTCAAATGGCTGAGGACCTCTATGGGGATCTGCTGGCTGAAGGATTTGATGTCCTCTACGACGACCGCGAGGAGCGTCCCGGCGTTCTGCTTAATGACGCCGATCTAATCGGGGTTCCACATCGCTTGGTCATCGGGGATAAGGGATTGGACAAGGGAGTAATTGAATATAAGGCGCGTGCCGCTGAAGCGACCGAGGAAATCCCTGTCGATCGGATCCAGGCATTCCTGAGGGGACAATGGGATAAAAAGGGGGCGGCTGGCGAGTGACAAGTAGTCGTCTTCTAGG
>CAYVMM010000003.1:0-27584 GCA_964452535.1 uncultured Gammaproteobacteria bacterium
GGCCCAGATAACAGCTCCCCCCAGGGCATTGACCCCCAAGATCCCTAGATGACGTTTAATCTGGTAAGGCTCCCGGGCCTGGCGAGCGCTTGCGGCCAATAAGGCCTCCGCCCGACGGAGCCAGCGCAACTGGTCCTGCCGGGTATCCCCTGAAAGAGAGCGGATTGGCGCGGCTCCCAAGCGGGCCGGGTGCGGATGGTATAGCATCTGAAAAAGTCCTAGGCCGGACTTAGCGATGTTGACCCCATACCGGACCCGTTCTTGCCCATTGGACTCGCGACCCATCTCTACCGCGTTGTAGGTAATGCTCCCCAAGAAGATGCCTGTCCAGCCGTATTGCCAAGTAGCCGCATGGCGCTGGCGTCTCTCCAGACGCTGTGCAATATGCGCTACCCGACGCTCGATGGTTTCGGTGGGCAAGTCCGATAAGTCAGAAGACGAAGCGCCTGGGATGGGGGTGTCTATCCCGGCGGCTCCCCCCGAGAAGCCAAGCATCGCCAGGAAAGCTCCAGTCTGGACGGCGCCTTTCATCCCCCTCAATCGGACGACAGCTCCAGCACTTGCAACATTTGACCGGCAGCCTCTGGCGCAGCAGCATCAAAATATAAGGCAGAAAGACTCAGGCCCACAGTGGGCTCCAGTGCAGGCCCGTGGAGAAGAGTGTTGTAGTTCACTCCTCCTATTAGGACCTGAGCGAAGGTCAGATAAAGCCGCTGTAACTGCCTGTCTGCCACCAGGGAATGGAGCATCTGCGGACCCGCCACCGAGCAGATCACGAAGTATCCCCTTTGGGCCAGGGCCTCGACGAGCGCCCCACCGGGAAGGATCGGTCCGGGGCCTAGCTGAAGAAGGTCTGCTCCACTTTCTGTCAAGGCCTCCGACCGTTCGGAAGGGGCTTCATCCGGAGCTAAGAGGAGTAGCTCCCGTTCCGGGGCTCCTAACCCCGACGGAACGAGGCAATCCAGTTTCTGGCTCGCGGCTGCGATGGATGGCCGATCCGAGAGTCCTTGGCATCGGCGCCAGGGGATCAAGTCCTCGATCCCCGGCCCCGAAAGCTCCCAAAGCTGGGGATAGCGCCCCTGAGAAAAGGCGGTCAAGAGCCGGTCGCCGACGAGCAAGACATCCGCCTGAGCAACCAGCTCTAGAAGCAGCCGCCAATCGCGGCTGTTGGCAATGGCCGAAGGCACCCCTCGCAGGCCGGTCTCCGGATCCGGCTGAGCAATCCGACCGTCCAGGCTAGCGATAAAACTGCTGTAAACGAAGGCCCGTCCGGGCTCGGCGTAACGCCGCAGATTGTGTCCGAGGAAGGCCCCCTCTAGGGGGATCAGCGATGGCTGACCAGGACAAAGCTGGAGTAGAGGCTCCGCCAAGGAACATCCCCAGAAAAGGACTCTTCCTAGTAACGCTAGCTTAGAAGGAAGCGTCTGACAAAGTGAAAAAGGGTCATCAGTGATTCAGGGACAGATACGGAGTCCATCAGGCCGATCTCTGCCTCCGGTCAACAGCCTGGGCAAGAGGTCGGAACTGGAGCCCGTAAAACATCTCCAAATAACGGCGGATCTCGTCTCGCTCCAGATCGGTCACGTATTTCCAAAAGCCGTAGATGCGGGAAAGGGTCATCATTCGCTCGGCGTAGAGTTCCCAGGTGTATCGGCTCCTCACCCGATTAATTGCTCCCTGCGAGATCCGGGTCCAATAGTCGGGGGCCCTGGAACAGCGCTCAAAGAATGCAAGGATCCGCTCGGCGCTCTCCTCCCCGTGATTGGGATCAATGTGGAAGCCGGAAATGCCATCCTGAATGATCTCTCGGGGGCCACCATAGGAGGTGGCGAAGGTAGGTAGCCCCGAGATCATGGCCTCGATAACAGTCAACCCGAAGGCCTCAAATAACGCCGGCTGCACGAACACGCCTTTTTCATCGGCAACGTAGCGATAGAGCTCACCGGCCAAGTTCTTTTCCAGGTGACGGCCCAGCCATCGGACATCGCTATCCAAACGATAAGTATCGAATAGCTCATGCATGCGACTGATCTGAGCCCGTTCCTCCCAATCGGTGGAGGCGTCCCAGCTGATGTGCCCGGCGATGACGAGGAGGTTCGCGGTTTGACGCAACCGCTTCGAGCGTCCGTACCACTCCACGAGGCCGGCGATGTTCTTGATTCGATCCAGACGAGCCATGGTAAACAAAATAGGCTTCTGCGGATCCCTGAAGAAACCGCGGGCGTCGGGACGATCCTTGCTGTAGATTAGATCTTCGATCTCCCCATGCAGGCCTTTGAGGCGGTGCTCCTCTTCAGTTGGGGGGAAGTAGACCTCGCTATCGGCCCCCGGAGAAACAATATTAAACTTGGGATCGTAGATATCCACACCATGGACTACTCGATACAGACCAGGCATAGTAAAAGATTCGTAGCTTTCATATTGGCCAAGGCTTTCGGGATTTCCGGCAATTTCCTGATAGGTCGAGGTGATAATAAAATCCGCCGCATTCATCGCGATCAGGTCCGCTGTAAACTGGGAAGAGAAGTGATATTGGTCTTCGTTTTCTTTCCAATAGATGTCCGAATGGAGGTATTTGGTCTTCTCCAATGCATGGGCGATGTTGCACTGAGTGACTTGGAGTCGCTGGGCCAAAAGGGTGGCAACCAGATTCCCATCGGAATAGTTCCCGATCACCAGGTCGGGTCGGTGCCCGAAGTCGGCCAGCAGCTCCTTTTCCGCTTCAACGGTGAACTGCTCTAGATACGGCCAGATCTCGAATCGAGAGATCCAATGCGGTAGGATCTCTCCCGTTTCATTTCGAAAGGGGACCCGGAGGACATAGACATTTTCCGTATGCAGGATGTGCTCTCGTCGCTGATCGCAGGTGGTGCCTTCCGCTTCTGGAATCAGCCGAGTCAGGATTCGGATCCGCGGTTCGATATCCAGGCCCTGCTCCCAGATCCGTTGCCGCATCTCCCGCTCCAAGGCCCGAACCTGATTAAGGATATAAACGACTTGCCCGCCGGTATCCGGTTTCCCCAGCACCTGGGCCTGACCAAAAAAACCATGGGGGGATACAATGGCCAAGCTAAAGATCATAGGGATCCGGCCCAGAAACTGCTCTAGGGTGAGAGGCTCCGGCGCTTCTAAGATGTCGGAGAGGAGATGGAGGGTCTCTCGCATACGTGCTACATTCCGCCCCCAGCCCGGCTCAAAGCCAAGCTCCTGTAGGAAATGGCCCACCTGTTCCCACCCCGCTTCTTGATCGGCCCGTTCAAGCAGGTCCTCGGCACGTCGAAGGGCCCAGCGCAAATAGGAAACAGTGTTGGCGCGCTCATTCAGCATCAGAGGACGACCCTGATAATGGTGTACCCGGAGGAAATCTAAGAGGCCTTCATCGCCCCGGTTGAGGTCCTGGAACAACTGGCTAGAGAGGCGTCGATTGAGGAACTCCACACCCCGACCGATGGAACGAGCCTCCTGGAGCTTGGGGAACCCTCGAGAAAAGGGGCCCAAGTCCACCTCCAGGGTCCAGCTGTCGGTGGACTGGCTCGGGGCAACCTGGCGCTCTTTGAACTTGAGAAATTCCGAGACGGAGATCTCCTCAAATTCCACCAGCTCGGAGTGGAACCGCAGATAGGTCCAATGAGCTACGGCAGGACGAATGGATAGAGCCAGCCAAGGGGCTTCCAGGACGCCCTCTTGGGCCAAGCCAATGATTCGGCTGATGGGGGTCCTTGCTATCCCCGCATCGACTTCTTCGCAGAATCCCTCAAAGGCATCCTGGAGATCGGAATGAAGGAGAAAGGAGCGGCCGGTAGCGAGAAGGCGGCGGAGCAAGAGGTAGACCTGCTCTCGGTTCTGTGTGAGGTAATTGGCTAGCTCCTTTAAGGTCCCGTGAGACTCTTTCAATATGGACTCTCCCGTAGCGTTAAGGAATCCCCAAAGATGAGAAGGTTATTAAGACTGCCAGGAGTCACCCTTCTGGGCCAAGGTACTCCTTGCCCACGAGCTGGGCGAGGTCCGTTGCTTTCCCCCCAGAGGCAAGGGGAGCAATGGGCGGCGCTCTACGCCGCTCTAGGCGCCATGCTCCTAGCGGCTAGCTCACCGGCGGCAGCCGAACTCACCGAGCTAGCGGCGCGCTTCGATCACCCCGAGCGTTACCGGGCCCTGTTTAAAAGGCTGGTGAAGCGTGGGGTCCCAGAGGTTCGGGTCAAGGCCTTATTTGGTTCCCCCAAGGCCCAGCGGCGAGATCGCGAGGCACTGGCGAAACGGACGGATATCGACCGGATCCCCAAGCATAAAGAGGCGGAGCGAACCGCCAACCACCGCTATCTAAAGAAAGCGGCGCTCCTTGTAGACCATTTGGATAAGTATCAGGGCCTCTATCGCTTGCTGGAAGAGCGCTTCCGGATCCGGAGGGAGATCATCGGTGCCATCCTGCTTAAGGAAAGCGCCCTCGGCCACTATAAAGGGCTGAAACATGACGCCTTTGTGGTCTTCAACACCCTCTATGATGGCTTAGAATCCTCCTCGGCGTCGAACCCCCGCATGCGTCGGCGTATCTCACGTCTGATCCCTATGGCACGGGAGCAGCTGATCGCCCTGACCGTCTTTGCCTACCGCCGGGACACCCCCTTGGCTGAAAGGCCAATACCGGCTAGCTATGCGGGAGCCGTGGGGATCCCGCAATGGCTCCCGGTCCACCTCCCTTACGCCGTCAGCGTTGGGGATTGGCCTCCCGATCTCTCGCGACTCCCGGACGCCATCCTGTCAACGGCGAACCTCATCCGCAACAAGCTAGGCTGGCCTGCCGAGATGTTGGACTTCGATCGACTCTCCAATCTCGGAGAGATTGTTGCTGCCTGGCGGGCTTTCGATAACGGCCGAGCCAGTTTCGCCAAGGGTCACAATGCCGATGGCCAGGAGTTGCGGCGCTTCGACCTCACCCACTCCACTATGCCGAACGTAGCCTACATCGCCCAGTACGTTCGGTCCCTAATGGCCTACAATAATTCCTCGGATTACGCGCTCGGAGTGCTCCGGATTGCCCGCCGCACCCATCTCTTATTAAGGGGAACATCAACCCAGTCACCGGAATCGGCCCGGCACCGGCTGATCGGCTCCGGGGGACTCCGCCCTTCGGGCACCCTCCATAGTCGCTCCTCACCCGTTGCCGAGCCGATTCACCATGGCAAAACGTTCGTTCCCCTAAGTAACAGCCCTCGATTGTCTCTATACTAGGGGCTCATTTTCCTATAGGACCCTGGTATGCCTGGAACTCGTTATTCCCTAGAAGTCCAGCCTCGCCTCCCGGAATCTCTGGAGCGCCTGCAGGAGCTTGCCAACGACCTGAAATATACCGCCGATCGCCGAATCCGGGGGCTTTTCCACCAGCTTGATCCCGAGCTCTGGGAATCCTCGGGGCACAATCCCAAGGTGTTCCTGCGCCGGGTAAGCCAAGCCCGGCTTGAGCAAGCGAGCCGTGATCGGGTCTTCTTCGAGGAGTACTATCGCGTCCTTTCCGGGATCGACAGTTACAAAAAGGAGCCCGTACGCCCAGAGGTCACCGGGCACCTAAATCCGGAAAAGGACCTCGTCGCCTATTTCTGCGCCGAGTTTGGCCTTCACGAAAGCCTTCCCATTTATTCCGGCGGACTGGGGATCCTGGCGGGGGATCAGGTCAAGGCAGCGAGCGATATGCATCTGCCCATGGCCTGCATTGGCATCCTCTATCGCCAGGGGTATTTCAGCCAAACCCTCGATGCCAGTGGCCAGCAGATCGCCCACTATACCCCTACCGATTTCGATGACCTACCTATCCGCCCGGTATGCGGCAGCGACGGGAAGGAGATCCATATCGAGGTCCCCCTCCCACAACGTAACGCGCAGGTCCGGATCTGGGAGGCCCGAATCGGGCAGGTCTCCCTTTACCTTCTGGATACCGATCTCCCCGAGAACGAAGCAGCCGATCGCGGCATAACCTACCAGCTCTACGGAGGCGATAATGAAATTCGTATCCTGCAGGAAATCGTGCTCGGAATTGGTGGGGTTCGAGCCCTGCGGGCGGTGGGCCTGGATCCCTCTGTCTGGCATGTCAATGAAGGCCATGCCGCCTTTCAGGCCCTCGAGCGCTGCCGGGAGCATGTCAGCCAGGGCCTGAGATTCGAGGCAGCCGTCGAGTTGGTCGCCGGAGGGACGGTCTTTACTACCCACACCCCCGTTTCCGCTGGCCATGACATCTTTGAGCCCGAATTGGTAAGCACCTATCTGGGGACCATTGCTGAGCAGGAGCTAGGCATTTCCCAAGAGCGCTTACACGCCCTAGGACAGGGGGCGGAGGAAGAATCGGGCTTCAACATGACCGCCTTGGCCCTCCGCACTTCCCGTTACCAGAACGGCGTCAGCCGAATCCATGGCTGGGTCGCCTCCCGTATGGAAAGCCACATCTGGCCGGAGATCCCCCCCGAAGAGAATCCTATCGGGTACGTAACCAACGGCGTCCATGTTCCCACATTCCTAGCCCGAGAATGGGTCGGTTTTTTTGACCTCCATTTCGGGGGGCAATGGCGGAGTGAGCTCCTCAACCAAGCCTTTTGGGAAGGCATTGACCGTATCCCTGACCACAGCTTCTGGAGCCTCCATCAGACCCTGAAATCCGAGCTCTTCGAGGTGGCCCGAACACACATGACTCGTCAGATCCACCACCAAGGCGGCACTCAGGCCCAGGTCGAGCGAATTACCCGCTTCCTGCAGCCGGACCGGACCGACATCTTGACGGTGGGCTTTGCTCGGCGATTCGCCACTTATAAGCGGGCCACCCTCCTTTTCTCCGATCCCGATCGCCTTGCCCGCTTGATCAACGACCCAGAACGGCCTGTCCTTTTTCTCTTTGCTGGCAAGGCCCACCCCAATGATCACCCCGGCCAGCATCTGATTCAGGTTATCCATGAGTTCTCCCGAAGACCGGAGTTCGAGGGTAAGATCCTCCTCTTGGAGGGTTACGATATTGCCTTGGCCCGGCGGCTAGTCACAGGGGTCGATGTGTGGCTCAACACCCCCGAATATCCCAAAGAAGCCAGTGGGACTTCAGGCCAGAAGGCCGGAATCAATGGGGCCCTTAACCTCTCGATCTTGGACGGCTGGTGGGAGGAAGGCTACAACGGCGAAAACGGTTGGGCAATTGCACCGCATAGCTCCGAGCTAGAAGCAGAGTACCGAAACCGAGAGGAAGCCCGGGAGCTCTACGAGATCTTGGAGAATCAGGTGGCTCCCCTATATTATAGGCGCGATGGTCATGGTTATTCCGAAGAGTGGGTAAGGCGATCTAAGAACTCCATCAAGTCCCTGCTTCCCCGGTTCAATGCCCAGCGTATGGTGATGGACTATGTGCGGGAGTATTACGGTCCGGCATCGCGCCAGCACCGTCGATTGGGAAAGGAGGGCGGCAAGCCTGCCCTCGAGCTGGCCTACTGGAAGCAAAAGGTCACCGAGGCCTGGGACCTAGTAAGCATGGAACGCGTCGATAAAGCCCCCGAGGAGATCCAAAGCGGGCAGACTCTTCCCATTACAGTGGCCGTTTATTTGAATGGCCTCTCTCCCGATGATGTCCGCGTAGAATGTTTGGTTGGCATCGAGAATGCGTCAAAGGAGCTAGTTATCAAGGAGCGCCATGGTTTGGCCCCGCTAGAAAAACCCACATCCCAAGGTTGGACTCGTTTTCATTTGGATCTGGAACCCTCTTTGCCGGGCTTACAGTTCTATAAGCTTCGAATCATGCCGTATCACCCCGACTTGGCCCATCTCCATGAAACGGGCCGACTTTTCTATCTCTGAAACGGCTTGATCGCAGCCCTAGCCCCATCTAAGGCCTCCCAACCCGCGGATAAACCCCATGGGCCAGAATGGACACCTCCCTACTGTATTTGTCGGGGAAGAGCTCGCCCGATACGGCTTCCCCCACGGCCACCCCTTTGGGCCGGATCGAATGGCGGCCTTTTGGCAGGAGACCCAAAGACGGGGGCTTGACCATTGGATCCATATTGGTCGACCGGCAATTGCTGATCGCTCAGAGATCGAGCGCTTCCATACTCCCGACTATGTGGACCGCGTCCAAAAGCTCTCTGAGAGGGGGGAAGGGTTTTTTGACATGGGAGACACCCCAGCCTTTCCAGGAGCCTACGAGGCTGCCGCCACAGTGGTGGGGACCTCCGTGGCGGCAGTTCGAGGCATTATGGACGGAGAGGGGGGCTATGCGTTTGTCCCCATTGGGGGACTCCACCATGCCGGCCGGGACCGGGCCTCAGGGTTTTGCATTTTCAATGATTGTGGGGTCGTTATCGAGCTGCTCAAGGGGGAATATGGCCTGAGAAGGGTTGGCTATGTCGATATCGATGCCCATCATGGGGACGGCGTCTACTACGGCTTTGAGGCCGATCCGGTCGTCTGGGTCGGCGATATTCACCAGGATGGACGAACCCTTTTCCCGGGGACAGGCCACCGCGAGGAAGTCGGGACGGGGGAGGCACAGGGAACCAAGCTCAATCTTCCCCTTGCCCCGGGTGCTGACGACGAGGCCTTCTATCGAGTTTGGGAAACGGTTGAAGAGCATATGGAAAAGGCTGAGCCGGAGCTGATCGTCTTCCAATGCGGTGCGGACAGTCTCCATAATGACCCGCTGGCCAACTTGGCCTTTTCTTATCGGGCCCATGCACACGCGACCCGACGCCTACGGCTGCTTGCTGAGCGCTACGCTAATGGCCGGCTCTTGGCCCTGGGCGGCGGTGGGTATAGTCGTCCCAATCTCCAGGCTGCTTGGAATGCGGTTGTAGAAACCCTCGTCGAGGAAGCGGGATAATAGGAAGCGGGGTTAGCGGCTCCCGGGCCTCTCCAGGGGCTCGCCGGCGGCACAGCGAGGGCATTCGCTTGGCTCCCAGGATCGGGCCGGAAGGTCAACCAAGGCGAACAAGGGCAAACCGAGCAGATCGGCTGTGCCTTGGGAACGATCGACCAAGCATCCGCATCCGACAATCGTGCTCCCTTCGTCCTGTAAAGCTTTCCGGCACTCCCTAAGGGATCCTCCTGTAGTTACGACATCGTCCATCAGCAGGACGTGGGCTCCTTTGGGAAGCCAGAATCCTCGCCGCAACGCCATGATCCCCCCCTTGCGCTCGGTAAATTGGCCCTTGGCGCCAAGAACTCGAGCTAGCTCATAAGCAGCCACGATTCCGCCCAAAGCCGGGCCTACGACGACCTCGATTCCCGCTGGAAGCCGCTGGGCAAGCGCTTGGCACAGTCGCTCTGCCTGGGGGGGCTCTTGAAGTACCAAAGCGGATTGCAGATAACAGTTACTGTGGAGGCCTGAGGAAAGCTGGAAATGCCCCTCCAATAGGGCCCCGCTTTTCCGATACAGCTCCAGGAAAGAAGAGTCGTCGAACATCGACCTGGTCCTTAGAGGCGTGATGGGCTTGTCAGGCCTTTCGAGACTCTTCCTGGGGGGGCAGCTTACGCAGGCGGGTTAGCTCTTTTTCCATACCGGCCATTTGCCGGCGGAGTCGACGCACTTGGCGACGCCGAGCAAGGATGGGGAAGCTCGTAATCAGTCCACCGATTAAGATGCCTAAGAGTAAAACACCGATAATGACCAAACTAAGGGGGAAAGGCCCCCATTCGAGGTCAAAATAATAATGAATTTTTACGGTTTGCTGATTTTTAAGAGCGAAGCTCACACCAAGGAAGAAAATTGCAATAAAGAGGATCGCGCTCAGAATCCGCTTCACGGGGTTACCTTCTTAAGCCAGTGTGAACTTAAGACTGATCGACCTCGGACCGGAGCTTTTTCCCAGCCCGGAAGAAAGGGATTTGCTTAGCAGGAACTTCCACCGCCTCGCCGGTCTTGGGATTGCGCCCCTGGCGAGCAGCTCGAATCTTGGTTCCGAAACTGCCAAACCCGCGCAGCTCAACCCTTTGCCCTTCGGCGATTTGCTCACTCATATAGCTCAGCAGAGTATTCACTGCCACTTCGGTGTCTTTGTAGCTTAGATAGGTCAGCCTTTGGCTGATCCGGTTGATAAGCTCGGACTTGGTCATGCCACCGTTCCCTTCTCTCTCCCTTTCCTAAAGGCGGCTACCGATAACGACTCCTACCTCCTAAGGGGAGCTGGCGAGACTTCTTAGGTGCTGTGGATCCCTATAAAGGGATCCGGACCAGTGATATTGAGTGCTGTGCTCAGTCCTCGTCTTTGTTATCTTTTTCCATCATCCGCTCCTTAAGGACGTCGCCGATACGGGTTGTCCCCGTGGAAACCCCTTGGTTCTGATAATCCCGCACGGCTTCCTGAATCTGCTCTTCCTCCTTGTCCCTGATGGAAAGATTGATTAATCGGTGGCGACGATCCACACCGACAACCATCGCTTGGACGCTTTCTCCTGGGCTGAGAATGGAACGCGCATCGTCCACGTGCTCGCTGGAAAGATCCGCCACCCGGATATAGCCTTCCACCTCCGGAGCTAACTGAAGTCGGGCTCCCTTGGGCTCAACCTCAATAACTTCCCCTTCAACGATGCTCCCCTTCTCGTGCTCCGCCACCCAGTTATTGAAGGGGTCTTCCTCCAATTGCTTGATACCAAGACTAATCCGCTCGCGCTCGGGATCCACTGAAAGGACCGCCGCCTCTACTTCTTCCCCTTTCTGATACCGGCGCAGAGCTTCTTCTCCGGTCTCGCTCCAGGAGAGATCGGAGAGATGAACTAATCCATCAATCCCCCCTGGAAGGCCCACAAAGAGACCAAAGTCGGTAATGGACTTGATGGTGCCCTTAACCTGGTCGCCCTTGGCATGGGTCTGGGCAAACTCCTCCCATGGGTTGGGCTGACATTGCTTCATCCCGAGAGAGATACGCCGGCGCTCTTCGTCGATGTCCAGAATCATCACCTCGACCTCATCCCCCGGCTGAACTACCTTGGAGGGATGGACATTCTTGTTGGTCCAATCCATCTCGGAGACATGGACCAGACCTTCCACCCCCTCTTCTAACTCGACGAAGGCCCCGTAGTCGGTAATGTTGGTTACCTTCCCCCAGATCCGGCTGCCTTCCGGATAACGCCGTGGCAGATCGGCCCAGGGATCCTCCGTCAGTTGTTTGAGACCAAGACTGATCCGTTCGCGCTCGCGGTCGAATTTAAGGACCTTGACTTCCACTTCGTCGCCTACACTGACCACTTCAGAGGGATGGTGGACCCGCCGCCAGGCCATGTCGGTGATGTGGAGCAGGCCATCCAGCCCACCCAGATCGATGAAGGCCCCATAGTCAGTGAGGTTCTTGACGATCCCACGGACGGTTTGCCCTTCCTCTACTCGCTTCATCAGGGCCTCGCGCTCGGCACTGCGTTCCTCCTCGACTACGGCTCGGCGCGAAACCACAGCATTGTTCCGCCGACGATCCAGTTTGATAACCTTGAAGTCGAGTTTCTTCCCTTCCAAGTAGCTAGCATCCCGAACCGGCCGAACATCGACCAAAGATCCCGGAAGGAAGGTCCGTATGCCGTTGATGTCTACTGTAAATCCCCCTTTGACCTTGCCGGTCAAGACCCCCTGAACGACCTCCCCCTTGTTGTAGGCCTCTTCCAGCTCTTGCCACGCTCGCGCCCGCAAGGCCTTGGCCCGGGAAAGCAGGGTTTCCCCGAAGCCATCATCCACCGCTTCGACGTAGACCTCGACCGGATCACCGACCTCGACGGTTATTTCCCCCTTCTCGTCCAGGAATTCCTGAATAGGGACAAGTCCCTCCGATTTGAGACCGGCATTGACGACGACTTCCTTGTCATCCATGGCGACGATCTCACCCTGCACGATCTCGCCTGGCTGGATCTCATGCTCTTGCAGGGTCTTCTCAAGCAAAGTGGCGAAATCGACTTCACCGGTCGATGGGGTGGTGGACGTGTTGGCTTCAACCATAAGAGCTAACTACTCCTAATAGGAAATAGGAATGGAGGAGGACCGCGATCCGTTTCCAACGGCCAAACCGACTAGCTGAAGCGATCCGGAAGGGCCTGACGAGTCCGGTCAAGGGCTTGTGCCAGCACCTCCTCAATGGAGAGCTTCGTTGTATCAATTACATGGGCATCCTCTGCTGGGCGCAGAGGCGCTGCCTGTCGCTGGGCATCGCGCGTATCCCGTTGGCGTAATTCCTCGATAAGCTCATCCAGCCTAACATTCACCCCCTGGGCTCTCAACTGCTCAAATCGGCGCCGAGCTCGCTCCTCAAGCGTTGCCGTCAGGAAAAGTTTGATGGGGGCATATGGGAAGACCACCGTTCCCATATCTCGGCCATCGGCTACCAGCCCCGGCTCACGGCGAAAACTTCGCTGGAGGGCTAGGAGCGCCTCGCGCACCTCCGGAAGGGCCGCGACGAGGGAGGCAGCCTCGCTGACTTCGCCTTGGCGCAGGGCCCAGGTAACCTCTTCCTCCCCTAAGAAGGTCCGAACAAGTCCCTCCCGGGAAGGCTCGAAGTGGAGCCCCAGGTGGTGGGCCAAACTCGCCAACCGAGCCTCTTGACTCGAGGTCAAGGGAATCCCTTGGCGAAGGGCTTCCAGACCCACCGCTCGGTAGAGAGCCCCACTATCCAGGCAATGCCAGCCTAGCGCCCTGGCAAGTAGGCCAGCTAGAGTTCCCTTCCCGGTTCCGCTCGGCCCATCAATGGTAACGACGGCGACGCGGGAGGTATGAGCATCGCCCAAGGGATCAATCCCCCCGCGATAGCTGGAGGCGTAATCCAGCAGACGCCGCGACCATTGGGAATTCCGGAAAAGAGGTTTGAATACTCGTGCTACCGCGGATAATAATGGCTCCTGAGGCCACAACCGAGGCGATCGCAAAGGCCATAGCGACTCGATGGTCATTGCAGGCATCGACGGTTCCCCCGCTTAGTGAGCCTCCCTCAATCCGGAGCCCATCTTCCTTGGGATCAACCCGAGCCCCTAGAGCCTGGAGTCCCTTGGCCATGACCCCGATTCGATCGCTTTCCTTAACTCGAAGCTCAGCAGCGTTTCGCAGCACCGTCCAACCTCGGGCCGCGGCGGCAGCGACGAACAACGCAGGAAACTCATCGATGGCGAGGGGGACCAGCTTGGGGTCAATATCAATCCCGCGTAGCTCCCGGCCATGCACCCGTAGGTCCGCAACCGGCTCGTTCCCGAGATAACGCGGATTGCGTTCCTCGATCTCCGCACCCATGGCCCGTAGGATATCCAAGGCCCCTCGCCGGGTGGGATTGACGCCTACCCCTTCGACAGTCAGCTCGCTTCCGGGAACGATGGCCGCGGCCACCAGGAAGAAGGCCGCCGAAGACAGATCGCCCGGAATAGCTAGCTCCACCCCTTGTAATCGATGACCTCTCGAGAGGCAGACCGTATCCGAGCCCGAGAAGCTGATGGGATACTGGAAGGCTTGCAGCATACGCTCCGTGTGGTCCCGGGTAGGAAGAGGCTCCGTGACACAAGTTCCTCCCCGGGCGTAAAGTCCGGCCAGGAGCACAGCCGACTTGACTTGCGCTGAGGCTACCGGGAGGGTGTCATGGATACCCTGAAGACCAGCGGCGGGCTTGATCCGAAGGGGAGGACAGCCGCCCTCCCCCAGTGCCTGAATTCGGGCACCCATGGCCGCAAGGGGACGGATGAGGCGATCCATGGGACGGCGCCGAAGACTGGCATCTCCGGTTAGCTCCGTAGGGAAGGGTTGCCCCACTAGAAGCCCCGTCAACAACCGCAAAGAGGTACCCGAGTTCCCCAGATCCAGTCTCTCCCCCGGAAAGCGCAACCCTTCCTTCCCTACCCCCTGAACCCAAATCCGATCCCCTTCCGGACCATGGATGGGAACCCCCATGGACCGAAAGGCGGAGAGGGTTGCCAGGCAGTCCTGCCCGGGCAGGAAACCCGTGATTCGGCTTTCCCCATCAGCTAAAGAAGCCAACATGAGGGCTCGATGGGAGATGGACTTATCACCCGGTACCCGAATTGTCCCTAGAGGGCTTCCCCCCCAGGCCACGAGACACTCACCCGGCTTGTCCATCTTGCTCTCCGTTCAGACTCGAGCTCGCCGAGAGGCCACGACGCAATGCCCGGGCCTCTCGAAAGAGCGCTTCGAGGGTCTCTCCATCGCCCCTCTCAATGGCACCTCGGAGCTCCGCAAGCTGGACCTGAAAGCGATCGATCGTGGCCAATAGGGCGGTTCGATTGGTGAGGGCGATGTCTCGCCACATTATGGCATCACTTCCCGCGATTCGGGTTAGGTCTCGAAATCCGCTAGCAGCGAATCGCTCCATTCCCCCTCTTCCTAGCCGGTCGGCCAAAGTTTGGACCAGGGCAAAGGCCAGCATATGGGGTAAATGGCTCGTCACTGCCAAGCTCTGATCGTGTCCTTGTGGATCCATAACCGCAATCCGAGCCCCTAGTCTTTCCCATAGCCCTCTTACCCGAGTCAGTGCCCAATGGGGTGTGGTCTCTGTCGGGGTAAGGACACACAGGGCATCACGGAATAGGCCCTCAGTGGCCGCTTCCACCCCAGAATCTTCCGTTCCAGCAATGGGGTGTCCCCCGACGAAGGCCTGGCCCGCTCCCAGGATGGCCTCCGCCTGATCTTGGACAGCGCCCTTAACGCTTCCTACATCGGTAACCACCGTGCCATCCTCCAGTCCATCAAGCACCGATTCCAGGGCCTGAGCGAAGCTCCCCACCGGAACCGCAATCACCACCAGATCGGCCCCCCGGACTCCCAAGGCGGGATCGGAGGTTCCTCGATCGATCAGCCCCCGTTCCCGGGCCCGGGCAAGAATCGCGGAATGCGGCTCGATGCCTACCACTTCGCCCACCTCTCCGGATTGCCGGAGGCTTCGGGCCAGCGAGCCGCCGATCAAGCCGATACCGACAATGGCGATGCGGTGAAAGAGAAAGGGGGAATCCATGGGGGAGGCCTGCGGAGAAGGGCCTAGGAGACCGGATCGGTGCGGGGATAAGCGCCTAGGACGCGGACAGCGGCGCCTTCCTCCTGCACGGTAGTTAAGGCCTGCTGGACAGGCAGATCGTGGCAATGCCCGTCCAAATCCAGGAAGAACACATAGTCCCAAAGGCCCTGGCGAGCAGGCCGGGAGACAATCCTCGTGAGGTTAACGCCCGCATCGGAGAAGGGCTGCAGCATCTTTAGGAGGCTCCCTGGTCGGTTGGGGCCAGAAACAATCAGGGAGGTCTTGTCCTTCCCCGAAGGATCTACCTCCTGGGTCCCGATTACTACGAAGCGGGTAGTGTTTTCCGGATCATTCTCGATCCCGGAAGCGAGAAGCGACAGCCCGTAATAGTCTCGAGCCGCGGCCCCAGCCACGGCGGCTGCCTCGGGGTCTTCCGCTGCTTGCCGAGCGGCCTCGGCATTACTCGGGACTTCCAACCATTCGGCTTCCGCGAGATTGGCAGTTAGCCATTCCCGACATTGAGCCCGAGTCTGGGGATGGACGTAGACCCTATGGAGGGCTGCTAGCCCTTGGGAAAGGCTCATCAGGTGATGCTCCACTCTTAGGGCAATCTCGCCACAGATCCGCAGGGGGCTGTGCATGAGCTCATCAAGGGTGGCGTTGACCGAGCCTTCTGTGGAGTTTTCCATCGGAACGACGCCGTAGTGGGCCTGTCCGGTTTCAACGGCTCGGAAGACTTCACCAATACTCCGGAAGGGGAGTCCCGAAACGGCGTGCCCGAAATGGTCATGCACAGCAGCATGGGTAAAGGAGGCCTCCGGCCCCAGATAGGCAACCTGCAAAGGGCGCTCCAAGGCCAAACAGGAGGACATTATTTCCCGAAAGAGGCGCACCATATCCTTAGTTGGGAAGGGTCCGGCATTGCAGCGGGCCACGCGAGCCAGGATCTGGGCTTCCCGCTCCGGGCGATGGAAGGCCTCGCCTTCCGATTTCTTGAGCTGGGCGATCTCAAGCACCTGAGCCGCCCGCCGGTTGATCCGATCTTGGATTTCTTCGTCCAAGCGGTCAATCTCAGCCCGAATGCATTCCTGCCGATCCCCGCTTTCGGGATCAGGACTCCTCTTATGATTCACAATCTGTTCGCCTTTGGTTGCATCCTGCTACTCCCGTTTCCACCGGTCGGCTCACAAGCCGGACTGTACCTGCGGTCCCGGCCCGGCTGACCCGGGAAAAGGGCCGGCGCCTATAGGCAGACTTCCTTGACTTCCAGGATGCTCTCATGCTCGGCTAGGCGCTTGATGATCGATTTGGGCACCGGTTGGTCCACACTGAGGAAGGTCAACGCGTAGCCATGGGGCCGGTCCCGGCCATTCATGAAATTGGCAATATTGACCTCTGCCTCGCCCAGGATGGTCCCGATGCGCCCAATCAGACCAGGCTCATCCCGGTTGGCCGTGTATAGCATCCGACCCTCTGGAACCATTTCCAGCTGAACCCCATTCATCTCTACCACCCGGGGTGTACCATGCACCAAGGTGCCAGCGATCGTCCAGGTCCGCTTTTCGGTTACCAGAGTCACTTGTACCCGGCTATTAAAGGCCTCAGCCTGCTTGCGGGTCGTCTCACTGATATGGATGTTGCGCTGTTCGGCCAGCAAGGGGGCATTCACCAAATTCACATTATCCGGCAGGATGGGATCCAAAAGCCCTTTGAGGATCATGGTGGTAATGGGCTTGTGATTAAAACCGGAGACCTCCCCTGCGTACTCGATGTCTACCTGTTTGAGCCCCCCCTCGGCGAGCTGCCCCAGGATGGAGCCGAGACGCTCTCCCAGATCCAGATAAGGCTGCAGGAGCGGAACCTCCTCCTCCTCCACCGAGGGGATATTGACCGCATTCTGGATAATCCCTTTGTTCAGGTAATCGCAGATCTGCTCCGCTGCTTGCACTGCCACATTCACTTGCGCCTCTACTGTGGAAGCCCCTAAATGAGGGGTGCAGATAAAATGGTCATGGCGCAGAAGGGGATGCCCATGGACCGGTTCTTCCTCAAAGACATCTAAGGCTGCAGCCCGAATCTTGCCTTCTTCCAGTGCTTGATCGAGGGCTTCCTCATCCACTACCCCGCCGCGCGAGGCATTCACGAGAATGGCATTGCTTCGCATCCGATCGAAGGCCTCGTCATCGATCAAATGATGCGTGGTCTTCGTCAAGGGCGTGTGGATGGTGATGACATCAGCACGGCGGTAGAGCTCATTCAGGTCCACCAGCTCCACCCCCAAAGCATCGGCCCGTTCCTGAGAGATGTAAGGATCATAAGCAATCACTCGCATCTTCAGCCCATGGGCCCGCTCCACTACGAGGGCTCCGACGTTGCCGGTGCCAAGCACGCCTAAGGTCTTCTGATAGAGCTCTACCCCGGCGAATCGGGCTTTCTCCCATTTCTCTTCCTTCATGGAGGCGGTAGCCTGGGGTACGTTCCGCGCCGCCGAAACCATCAAAGCGATGGCGTGCTCAGCGGTGGTCACCGTATTCCCGAAGGGCGTATTCATCACGATCACACCCTTCTGAGAAGCCACGGGAATATCGACATTATCGATCCCGATACCCGCCCTCCCGATGACCTTCAGGTTCTCGGCAGCTTCTAACAAATCGGCATCAACCCGGGTCGCTGAGCGGACCACTAGGGCATCATAGGCACCGATCACTTCCCTAAGCTGCTCTGGACTCAAATCGGTGCGCACGTCCACTTCGAGGTCGTGATCTCGAAATACGGCTTCGGCTTGGGGTGACATCTTGTCGCTGATCAACACCTTAGGCATAGGAAACCTCGTGTTCGGTCATTTCCGGTTATTCTCGAGCCTGAGGGAATGGGGACTAGGGGCATTAGGCGTAGCGGCGTTCAAACGCGTGCATAAATGTGACCAGTCGATCCACCCCTTCTTCCGGCATGGCGTTGTAAATAGAGGCGCGCATCCCACCCACGGAGCGATGGCCCTTGAGGGTTACCAGTCCTTCGGCCGCCGCCTCTTCGAGAAAGGTGTCATCCAGGTTGGGCCGAGCAAGGGTAAAGGGGACATTCATAAGGCTTCGATCGGACGGGCGCACCGGGGAGTGGTAAAAATCACTGTTATCGATGGTCTCATAAAGCTTGGCTGCTTTCCGTCGATTGGTCGCCTCCATGGCGGAAAGCCCGCCGCCCTTCTTCAGCCATTGGAAGACCAGACCCGCAATGTAAATGGCGTAAGTGGGAGGTGTATTATAAAGGGAGGATGCCTCGGCATGGATCTGGTAATTCAGCATAGCCGGACACCAATCAACGGCGTGCCCCACTAGATCCTTTCGAACAATAACCAGGGTCAGCCCGCTGGGGCCGATGTTCTTCTGGGCACCGGCATAGATAATTCCGAAACGTGAAACGTCAATAGGGCGGGAGAGGATGTCCGAAGACATATCCGCAACGAGGGGAACATGGCCCGTATCCGGGAGATGATGGTACTGGGTACCAAATATGGTATTGTTCGTAGTAATGTGGCAGTAGGCTGCCTCGGGATCCAGGTCAAGCTGGTCCTGACGGGGAATCCAGGTAAAGTTGTCCTCAGCAGCGGTAGCGGCCACCCGAGCTCGACAGTAACGTTGGCCTTCGGTTATTGCCTTTTGGGCCCAGCTTCCCGTAAGGAGGTAATCAGCCCGATCCTTCCCACGAAGGAGGTTCAGTGGGACGGCGGCAAACTGAGTACTGGCCCCCCCTTGCAAGAACAGGACATAGTACGCCTCAGGAATCTGCAGGAGCTCGCGAAGATCGGCCTCGGCCTGCATGATGATGGATTGGAACTCCGGTCCCCGATGGCTCATTTCCATTACCGACATGCCCGAGCCGTGCCAGTCGGTCATCTCCTCGCCCGCCTGTCTGAGAACCGGCTCGGGCAGCATGGCGGGACCCGCGCTGAAATTGAAAACCCGACTCATGGAGCGCTCCGAATAAAAGCAATTCGGTCCTATCTTATCGGATCCCATCCGACTTTTTAAGCTTAAGTAGGATGCAAAGGGCGCCTATGCCGAGGCTTCGGCCTCGGCGCCCGATTCCTCCACGCGCTCGGCACCAACCACCCACTCCCGAACCCCTAGATCGATGAGCCGCACGCCCTGGGTATTGCGCCCTTGACGGGAGATCTCCGCCACCGGGGTGCGAATCAAAGTGCCCTGGGAAGTCACTAGCATGACCTCATTTTCCGGACGGACCAACCGTAGACTGACCACCTCCCCATTGCGCTGCGTTGTTTTAATGGTCCGTACACCCTGGCCTCCCCGGCTTTGGGCCCGATAGGAATCGAGCCTTGTTCGCTTGCCGTACCCATTGGCCGTTACAGTTAGCACTTCCCAGCCGGGGCAAACTACCTGGAGGGCAATCAAGCGATCGTTCCGGGGCATCGCGATCCCTCGGACCCCTCGGGAATTCCGGCCCATGATTCGGAGCTCTTCTTCAGGGAAGCGAATGGCCATGCCCCCGCTAGTCGCCATTAACAGCTCTTCGTCTCCACTGGTAATTCGGGCCCCTACCAAGAACTCTCCCTCTCCCAATTTGAGGGCGATGATTCCTGCCCTCCGGGGACGAGAGAACTCCATGAGATCCACCCGTTTGACGATCCCTTGGGAAGTAGCCATGACCACATAGCGTCCCTCCTGAAAGGCATCGATGGGAAGGACGGTAGTGATCCGTTCGGTCTTTTCGAGGGGCAGGAGATTAACAATCGCCTTCCCTCGCGCGGAGCGTCCGGCCTCGGGGAGCTCGTAGACCTTGAGCCAGTAGACCTTGCCGGTATTGGAAAAGCAAAGGAGATACTGGTGGGTCGAGGCCACGAAGAGGCGCTCGACGAAATCCTCGGCGTCCCGCGTGACGGTGGCGGCCTTCCCCTTGCCTCCCCGGCGCTGGGCCCGGTAACCAGACAAGAGTTGTCGCTTGATGTAACCGGCGCGGGTAAGGGTTACTACCATATCCTCTTCGGCAACCAGATCCTCCAGCGTGAGCTCAGCGGCTTCTTCCTGGATCTCAGTGCACCGCGCATCGGCGAAACGCTCGCGGAGAGCGATGAGCTCCTCTCGGATTACCTGCATAAGGCGCTGTTCTGAGCGCAAGATCCCCAGAAGCTCGTCGATCTTGTCCAGGATCTCCTCGAATTCTCGGATTATCTTGTCGCGCTCCAGACCAGTAAGGCGATGCAGACGCATATCCAGGATGGCTTGGGCCTGCTCCTCCGACAGACGGTACCCCCCTTCCTCGAGCCCCATATGCTCCGAGCTGCGCAAACTGTCCGACTCGGCAGCTCGACGGATGAGCTGCTCAATCCCTCCCGAATCCCAGAGCTCTTGGCATAGGCCTTCCTTAGCAGTTGCGGAATCCGGGGAGTCACGGATCAGCTGGATGACGGGGTCGAGATTGGCTAGGGCCACGGCCAAGCCTTCCAGAATATGGGCTCGCTTGCGAGCCTGGCGAAGGTCGTAGAGGGTGCGGCGAGTGACCACCTCTCGACGATGGAGGATAAATGCTTCGAGGGCTTCCTTGAGGTTCAGGGTGCGGGGTTGGCCCTGATCCAGGGCGATCAAGGTAATCCCAAAGACCGACTCCAGTTGCGTCTGTTTGTAGAGATTATTGAGAATGATCTCCGGCTCCTCCCCTTGCCGGATTTCGATGACCACCCGGATGCCGTCTTTGTCGGATTCGTCCCGCAGGTCGGTAATGCCGTCGATCTTGTTTTCTTTGACCAGCTCGGCAATCTTTTCCACGAGCCGCGCCTTGTTTACTAGATAGGGGAGCTCGTAAGCGACCAGCCGTTGCCGCCCTTTCTTATTCTTATCCGACTCAGTACGGACTCGGCCTCGCACCCGAATGGATCCGCGCCCCGTCCGATAGGCCTCCCGGATGCCAGCGTAGCCATTGATAATCCCCGCTGTGGGGAAGTCGGGGCCCTGGATATGGGCCATGAGCCCCTCCACAGTCGTTTCGGGGTCCTCGATCAGGGCGAGACAGCCGTTGACCACCTCCCCGAGGTTATGGGGGGGGATATTGGTCGCCATCCCCACGGCAATGCCAGCAGCCCCATTGATCAGGAGGTTGGGAACGCGGGAGGGCAAGACCGTGGGCTCGGTATCGGCCCCATCGTAATTGGGGATAAAGTCAACGGTCTCACGGTCGATATCGGTTAGCAGCTCGTGGGCCAAACGGGCCATGCGAGTTTCCGTATAGCGCATGGCCGCTGCGTTGTCGCCATCGATGGAGCCGAAGTTGCCTTGTCCGTCCACAAGGGGATAGCGCATGGTAAAGTCTTGCGCCATGCGCACGAGGGCGTCGTAGACGGCTGCATCGCCGTGAGGGTGATATTTTCCGATAACGTCGCCAACGACGCGAGCCGACTTCTTATAGGGCTTATTCCAGTCGTTGCCCAAGGCATGCATGGCGTAGAGGACCCGCCGATGAACGGGTTTCAGTCCGTCCCGAACGTCGGGCAAAGCCCGACCAACGATCACGCTCATCGCGTAATCGAGATAGGATTGCCGCATCTCCTCTTCGAGATTGACTGGTACGGTTTCTTTGGCGAAATCGACCATTAAGCCCTACCTTTTTGCTAACCAAATCAGATATTTTAGATCATTTAGGGGATAATGGTCAAGAAAAAGGGGAATTTTTTGCAAGGATATCTAGCCCTCTATTGGGATTAATAGTTAATTATCTTTCACTTTTTAAGTAGTTTAGCCTTGGAAATAAACAAAATCTAAGTACTGATTCCCAGCTCCTTGCGACCCTGAGCCTTCCCAAGACCTTCAGAACGCTTTGATCCCTCCTACGCGAAGGCCTCAGCCAGCGCGTGCCCCGACGAGGTGGCCAGCCCGAGTGAGTCGCCACCGATCAAATCCCCGGCTTGGGGGGCGAGGAGTGGCCCCACCCCTGAGCAACCCAACCGAAGTGTGTTACAGTAACAATCCCTTTGAGCTTTGAGTTCGCCATGCCTTCTTCCCAAGCAGCTGAGATTCAGAAATTCAATGAGCGGGCGGACCAATGGTGGGATCCTGAGGGACCCTTTGGGCCGCTCCATCGGATCCAACCGCTGCGTTTGGATTACATCCGCAGTGTTGCCCCCTTGGTCGGCCAGCGCGTTCTTGATGTGGGCAGTGGGGGGGGATTGCTAGCCGAAGGCTTAGCCCGGGTAGGGGCATGTGTGACCGGCGTAGAGCCCGGTGAGGCAGCGATCGAGGCGGCTCGTGCCCATCTGCGAGTTAGCGGTTTAGAGGTTACCTATCGGCAGGGCACAATCGCCCACTTCTCGGCAGAGGAGATCGGCTCCTTCGATCTTATTACCTGTATGGAAGTCCTTGAGCACGTCCCGGACCCGGGGGAGCTGGTCAAGCAGTGCGTTAACCTATTGAAACCAGGGGGATTGTTCTTTTTCGCCACCTTGAACCGAACGGTTCGATCCTACCTCTTCGCCATCCTGGGAGCGGAATACATCCTGGGATGGCTCCCTCCGGGGACCCATGATTGGGACCGATTCATCACGCCGGGAGAGATGGAGACCCACCTCCGGAAGGCGGGGGTCCGGGCCGAAGACATAAAGGGCATGGTTTATAATCCCCTCTCGAACACCTTCCGCCTTAGCTCTGATGTCGGGGTAAACTATCTGGGCTATGGGAAGAAGGTCCTGCGCTGAGCCATTTATGAAACCCCGATTGAACCGTCTCCGGCCCTATCCCTTCGAGCGTCTGAACGCGCTCCTCGGTGACCTAGACCCACCAAGTGATCGAGCTCAGATCAACCTTGGGATCGGGGAACCCAAACAGTACCCGCCGGCATTTGCCCTGGAGGCGATTGCCCGTCATCAGGACAGCTTTGCGCGATACCCCACAACGCTGGGCAGCGAAGCACTCCAGGCGGCTTGCGCACGCTGGGCCGAGGCGCGCTTTGGACTGCAGGCAGGGGCTCTGAAACCCGGCCATCATGTGATCCCCGTCAATGGGACCCGGGAGGCCCTTTACGGGATCGCTCAGGCTACCGTCGGTCAAGGCAGCCATCCCCTCGTAGCCATGCCCAACCCCCTCTACCAAATCTATGAGGGAGCGGCCTTCATGGCTGGGGCTGAACCCGTCTATATTCACGCTGGCGGGGGCAATGCCTTGCCAGACCCAACGGATTTGCCCGAAGAGCTCCTCGACCGAATCGAGCTAATCTACCTCTGCAGCCCCAGCAATCCCACTGGTGGAGTCATGGATCGCAGCGGCCATCAGAAACTGATGAAGCTCGCCGACCGTTATGATTTCTTGATCGCCGCCGATGAATGCTACTCGGAGATCTATCCGGAAGAAGGGCAACCCCCCACGGGCATCCTGGAAGTCGCCGCCGCTACCGGCCGAACGGATTTTCGACGCTGCCTGGCCTTTCACAGCCTTTCTAAGCGGTCCAATCTACCGGGCCTGCGCTCCGGGTTCGTGGCGGGGGATCCTGATGCCCTGCAGAAATTCCTCCGATTGCGGACCTATATGGGCAATGCCACCCCTCTTCCCCTTCAGGCTGCGGCCGAGGCCGCCTGGGGGGACGAGGATCATGTCCAAGCCAATCGGCGGGCCTACCGGGAGCGCTTTGCCGCCGTCTTGGAGATCCTGGAACCGGTCCTGGAGGTCACCCGTCCTCAGGGAGGGTTCTATCTCTGGCCCCGGGTTCCAGGGGGTGGCGAAGCCTTCGCCCGCGAGCTCTTTGCCCGGGAGGGCATCACCGTCCTTCCAGGGGCCTATCTAGGCCGCGACCCCGGAGTTGGTAACCCCGGTGCCGAACGGGTTCGCATTGCCCTCGTTGATCGTTTGGAGCGCTGCGTTGATGCAGCCCATCGCATCCGCGGCGTGGCCGAAATGCTCCAAAACGCATAAGGCGCGCAAACGAAAAGGCCAATAACGAGCAGGACCGGCAAGAAAGCCGAACACGCTAGTGGCACCTCGCCGTATTCTAGCCTAGGCCTTTCCCAGGTATTCCAAGCCTGCTCCGGTGTCCTAGCGGACCCGACACTGCCCCGAACGCTCGATCCCGTCTGGAGGCCACCATGGAAGAATTGAAAAAGACCATCGAGGGCGCCTTCGAGCGCCGTCACGAGATCACCCCGGACAACGTGGCGCCTGAAACCCTTCAGGCTGTGGAAGGGACGCTGGAGCTGCTTGACCGAGGCGAAGTCCGGGTGGCCGAAAAGCAAGCCGGCGAATGGAAGGTCAACGAATGGTTGAAGAAAGCCGTACTGGTCTCTTTCCGAGTGCATCCGAATGCCCTTATCCGGGGTGCTGAAACCGGCTATTACGACAAGGTACCCCTTAAATACGCCGACTACACCGATCGTGATTTCCAGAGGCAAGGAGCGCGCGTAGTTCCTCCGGCCACTGTGCGCCATGGGACCTACATCGCCCCTTCCACAGTACTCATGCCCTCTTATTGCAACATCGGCGCCTACATCGACGAAGGCACCATGGTGGATACTTGGGCCACCGTTGGCTCCTGTGCCCAGATTGGCAAGAATGTCCATATCTCCGGCGGTGTGGGTATCGGCGGTGTCCTTGAACCGTTGCAGGCTTACCCCGTTATCGTTGAGGATGATGTCTTCCTCGGCGCCCGATCCGAGGTGGCCGAGGGGGTCCTTGTGGAGGAAGGAGCCGTGCTGTCCATGGGGGTCTTCCTGGGTCAGTCCACCCCCATCTACAAACGGGAGACGGGCGAGCTCATCCGGGGTCGCATTCCAGCCCGCTCGGTGGTTGTTCCTGGGACTCTGCCCGCCTCCGACGGCAGTCATAGCCTGTATTGCGCGGTGATTGTCAAGCAGGTGGACGCTGGAACGCGGGCAAAGACCTCGGTTAACGAGCTACTACGCCATGTCTGAGACAACCGATAATACGGTCCTGGAACTGGCTCGCGAGCTCATCGCCATCCCTTCGGTTACACCCGATGCGGGTCCTGGACAAGCCCCGCTCCGGAAGCGTCTGGAGGGGATGGGATTCCGCGTCGAGGATATGACCGAACGCGGAGTGGCCAACCTCTATGCCCGCCTCGGAAACCGTTCCCCCGTTCTGGCCTTCGGCGGACATACCGACGTTGTTCCGACAGGTGACCCTTCCCATTGGAGCCATCCCCCTTTCCATCCCACTGTCGCCGGAGGCCGGCTCTTTGGCCGCGGTGCCGCTGACATGAAGGGCGCGATCGCGGCTTTTACCATTGCAGTCGAACGCTTCCTGGAACGTTGTCCCCACCCTGGGGGGAGCCTCCTATTCCTGATCACCGGTGACGAAGAGGGACCAGCCCTCCACGGGACCCAGGCGATGATCCGCCACCTCCAGGAACGGGAGGAAGGACTGGACTACTGCTTGATTGGGGAGCCCTCCTGCTGGAATCGGTTGGGGGACACCATCAAAAACGGTCGCCGGGGATCTTTGACTGGGAATCTCACCATTCGCGGCATCCAGGGGCACGTTGCCTATCCGGACAAGGCGGCCAACCCCATCCACAAGGCCCTTCCCATCCTCCATGAGCTGGCAACCACCCAGTGGGACGAAGGCACCGCTTACTTTCCTCCCACCAGTTTTCAAATCCCGAATATCTCAGCAGGCACCGGCGCCCACAATGTAATCCCGGGGAGCCTTCACGTTCAGTTCAATTTCCGCTATTCCCCCGAGCGCACCAAAGAGGATCTAGTGGCGCAAGTGACCCAGATCCTCAACCGGGGCGGACTGGACTACGAGCTGCAATGGCAGGAATCGGGGGCCCCCTTCCTGACCGAGCCCGAGGCCTTGGTGTCAGCCTTGACTCAAAGCATCCGGGAGGTTACGGGAATACCGGCCGAGCTCTCCACTAGCGGGGGAACCTCTGACGGCCGCTTTATTGCCCCCCTTGGGGTCCCGGTAGCGGAGCTCGGTCCCCTAAGTCGGACGATTCATCAAGTAGACGAACACGTAGGAGTAGCGGAGCTCACCCAGCTAGCCGCGATCTACGAGGGGGTCCTCAAGCAACTCTTGGCCGTCTAGCCTAGAGGGGGCAAGGGTAGTCACCCTTATATGCCTCAGAGGGTCCCTCGGCCCTTCCCCGAGACCAGCAATCGGTTTCCGTTCCCTCAGGATAAGGATGAGTCGAGCTACTGATGCCAGCAGCGGATTCGATCCCGTAGCCCGCAGAGGAGCTCATAGGGGATGGTGCTTCCCTGGCGGGCCAAGACCTCGGCGGGCACCTCCGGGCCCATCAGCTCCACGGGGCTGCCCGGTCCCGCTTCGGGAATGGGATCCAAATCCACGAACAACATATCCATGCAAACCCGACCTAGTAGCTGGGAGGTTTTTCCCTGTATACGCACTGGCGTGCCCGTTCCTAGGCACCGGGGATAGCCATCCCCATACCCCAGCGGGACAATCCCTACCCGCTTGGACCGGTCGCTCTGGAATCCGGTCCCATAGCCTAGCCAATCCCCCGGATTAAGCTCGCGAGTGGCCACTACCTCGGATTCTAATCGCAGGACCGGCTTCAGCCCCACCTCGGAGCCTGTGTCTTCGGGGAATGGGGAAACCCCATAGAGCATGAGGCCAGGGCGAACCCAATGCAGGTGGGTTCCAGGCAGGGCCATCAGCCCAGCTGAGTTGGCCAGAGAGAGGGGGGGACGGGCAGAGAGGCGGTCCGCCATTCCGGAAAGGAGACGCAATTGACTGGCATTATAAGGATCCTCAGGCGTATCCCCTCGGGCCAGGTGACTGAGAAGACCGCACCATTGAACTCGGGGGTCGCGGGCAAGCCTCAGGGCGATCTCCTCTCCCTGGCTGGGATCCACGCCCAGCCGATGCATCCCCGTATCCACCTTGAGAAAGCAAGGCATAGTCGGCCGCCCAGCCTCCCGAGTCAGCACTGCCATCACTTGATCCGGACGGTGCAGCACCAGTCCTAGTCTCAGTCCCTCGGCCTCGCGCAGCTCCTCTTCCCGGAAGAAGCCTTCCAGAGCAAAGATGGGCGCTCGGATCCCCGCCTCTCGCAGCCGTCTCCCCTCCTCCACGCAAGCAACTCCTAGGGCATCCACGCCAGCCCCCTCCAGAACTGCCCCGGCCCAAACCAAGCCATGCCCGTAGGCCTCGGCCTTCACCACGGCCATCAAGCGGGCCGCCGGAGCGAAGGATCGGGCCAGCGCAAGATTGTGTTGGAGAGCGTGGGAGGAAAGTCGGAGCCAAGTAGGCCGGGTCACTTTTCAATCCCCCACCGGAAGTACGGAGGCCCCTTCCCAGCCCCCTAAGGCAGCTGACTCGCCTGCCCTTCCTGAGTGTTGACTTGCGCATGCCGACAACCGCACCTATAGCTCAGGGGCGAATTCCGGACCCGCGTAGCTCTCGAAGCGGGTGTATTCGTTTAGGAAAGTCAACCGGACCTTGCCAGTGGGTCCATTCCGCTGTTTGGCAATGATCAGCTCGGCAACGCCCTGGGTCTCCGGATTATCCGGGTGATATACCTCATCCCGGTAGATAAACATAATGACATCGGCATCCTGCTCGATGGCACCGGAGTTGTGGCTGAGGATGCCATCGGCAAGCCAGCATGCCGTTTCGGGGACGGTCAGATCGAAGACCTCCTCCTCGCCAGCGGCGCGCACCC
>CAYVMM010000003.1:27684-35709 GCA_964452535.1 uncultured Gammaproteobacteria bacterium
CTTGCCCAGGGGGATATGGAATATTCCCTGTGAGCGCCTCTTCGGTAGCTTTCCCTCCTAGGCCACTATCTGCCCCCTGCGCGCCCGGATGGCATGAAGATCGATTCGATCCATGTGAAGACCTAGCCGAGGCAAGGACATCACCCGGACCAAAGCGTCCAGCCTCGGCCCAATCCTCGCTTCCCCTAAGCCAGTGCTCTGGCGTCAAACGCAAGGTTTGCCCGCCTGCCAGACAAATCTCCAGGACTTCACGCCTGCCCACCGACCAAATGGCTTCGGCCCTGGCCATCGTCAGCCTCCCCCGCTGGTCTACAGTCATAATCTCCGGGGTATGTCCCACCAGCCGAGAAATGGGAACCCGACGGCCATCGGATAAGACGACAGGGGTCTCGCCACTAACGCACTCCCGCAGATCCGACATCATAGGCCGCTTGTCCTGGCGTTGCTCCAGGCTGCGATTGAGCTGGGACAAGGCAATAACCGGCACATCAAGCTCGCGGGAGAGGGCCTTAAGGGCTCGGGAAATTTCGGAGATCTCAGCAGTGCGATTCTCCGAGTCCGTCGTCCCATGCATAAGCTGGAGATAATCCACGATAACCAGCCCGAGCCCTTGCTCCCGTTTGAGTCTTCGGCAGCGGGCACGCATCTCAATGGGACCGAGGGCAGGGGTATCATCAATGTAGAGTGGCGCTTCTGAGAGCTCGCCGACGGCCCTGGTGAGCTTGGGCCAATCGTCCGCGTGGAGATTGCCATTGCGCATCTTGTGGGCGTCGATGCCAGCCCGGGAGGCGAGCAGCCGCATGGTGAGCTGTTCCCGGGGCATCTCCAAGCTAAACACCGCCACCGGCACTCCTTGGCTAACGCAGACATGCTCCGCCATATTCAGGACGAAAGACGTCTTCCCCATACTAGGGCGGCCTGCGATGACGATCAGATCCGAATCTTGTAGGCCCGAGGTCTTGTCGTCCAGATCCGTAAAACCAGTGGGAAGCCCGGTAAGGGGGTCGTCCCGCTGGAAGAGCTCATCCAGACGCTCGATATTTTCCCGCAGGAGCTCGCGGAGGAGGGAAAAACCGCCTCGGCGCTGTTGCGACTGGTCCGCTATCCGGAAGATCCGCTGCTCCGCCTGATCCAAGACCTCCGAGACCGAATGCTCCCCCGGCTGGAAAGCGTCCTCAGCGATCTCGCCAGCGGCCTGAATCAGAGAGCGAAGGACCGAGCGTTCGCGGACTGCACGGGCGTAGTGGGCGATATTGGCCGAGGTGGGCGTGATATTGGCCAAGTTGGCCAAGTAGGCCGTGCCTCCGGCCTCTTCAAGGCTCCCTTGTCGTTCCAGGTTTTCGCCTACCGTCACAATATCAGGGGGACGATTCTGCTCAACGAGCTGCCCGATGGCTTCGAAGATGAGCTGGTGGTCGTGGCGATAGAAGTCCTCCCTTCGGAGGAGATCCGCTACCCGGTCCCAGGCCATTTCATCGAGGAGTAATCCCCCTAAGACCGATTGCTCCGCCTCAATCGAGTGGGGCGGAACTTTTAGCGAATGGGTCTCTAGCACACCCCCACCCCCTAGTTGGGAAAAGCGAGTCCTGGCTTGAGAACCGCGGGTAGGAACTAGATACCGGCCACCGAAACCGTAATAGTAACCACCACGTCGGGATGGAGACGGAGCCGGACTTCGTGGTCGCCGACTTCCTTGATCGGACCTTCCGGCAGCAGGATCATGCCTCGCTCCACCTCGAAACCCTGCTCGGCCAAGGCATCAGCAATGTCGGCCTGGGAGACTGATCCAAACAGTCGGCCGGCCTCAGCCATCCGCCGATCCAATTGAATGGTGGTGCCGGCGATGCGCCCTCCAAGATCCTGGAAATAATGAAGTAGCTCCTTCTGGCGCTCTTCATAGGCCCGGCGCTGGGCCTCGAATCGTTTCTTGTTGGAGTCAGTGGCCTGTAGGGCCTTCTCCTTGGGAAGGAGGTAATTCCGGGCGTATCCTGGTCGAACATCAACCACTTGGCCCAAGTCGCCGAGATTCTCTACCTTTTCCAGCAAGATCACTTCCATCAGCGGCCTCCTATGGCATGGTGCCACCTGGGGAAGGACAATCTATCTACTCCTTACTTTTCCCCGAGGCGGTTCCTGAAATCGGCCCAAATATCCATAACCCCCAAAAGGGCCACGGCCAGTCCTAACTGCAAGAAGAGGGCAAAGAGGACATAAAAGCCCACCAACCAACCCCGAGCGACACCGAAGGCTAGCCGAGCCGAATGGATGACGGCCAGCCCCTGCGCCATGTACAGGATACCAATCACCAACAAGGAGCTAAGGGCCCAATACCCGATAGGGGTGCCATCACCGATCCAGGCTAGGCCCCCGAGCCCGATGGCCAACCAGATAAGCGCATCGGGCAGCCGAAAGGCGCGGAGGGCGGAGCCCCAATTGGGAAGCGCTCCAACGCGATCAGCAAGATAGAGCCCCACCAGGAGGTTTCCCCCCCAAACGGCCAGAATGCCGGAGCCTACCGCTCCAGGAAAGAACCGAGCTAGGATCGGGACCACCAGACGGACTTGGTCCAGGCCTTGGCGTCTAGCCTCGGCCCCCTGCGCCTGCTCCTGGACCAGCTTGGTCATTGCTTGATTCAGCCGATCCTGGACGAGTGTTTCCGGATCGCCTAGGGCCAGGGCTACGCCGACCGTCCATAGGCCCAATCCTGCAATCACCAGGAGGCCTAGAATGAGCGCAACTTGTGAGAAAAAGGCACCCCCCCGCAGCGCCAGCCCGGCCCCGGCCAGCGGTAGCCAGAGTCCCAGCAGCCAGATCAAAGGCAGGGTCCATTGCAGCAAAGCCAAGCCAATGATGACTCCGCCAAGGGCCCCTACCTCGGCAATGCCCCGGAGACCAATGTGCCAGGCGATAACCACTGCCGGTGCCCCCGCGCCCATCAGTAGTAGGGCCCCGGCGAAGCTCAGTAGACCTCCCCCTCCGAGCAGGAGAAACGCGAGAAGGAATCCCGCCGCCGCGATCAAGCTGGCCGGGAGCCGTCCTCGAATGATGGCTCGAGCGAGAGTGCTCATGCCTCATTTAACGAATCGTAAAGGGCAACAAGGCCATCACCCGGGCCCGCTTAATTGCTTTAGATAACATGCGTTGATGTCGGCTGCAGGTGCCGGTGATCCGGCTGGGGACAATCTTTCCCTGATCGGTGATATTGCTTTCCAATGTTCGGACATCTTTGTAGTCAATTTCGGTAACTCCTTCTGCACAAAAACGGCAAATCTTGCGGCGCCGAAAACTGGGCTGCATAAATGCTCCTAATCTCGCTCGCTGGCTGGACTTACTCTTCCCCTGCCCCCTCCTCGGATGGCGCAGGAAGCGGCTGAAGGGAGTGGGCGTGGAGCTCCAAACGCCCATAAAAGGGCTTTTCCCCTGAACGTTGTCGGACCCGTTGGGCCAATAGGCCTTCTACCCGGCACCACTGACCGGTGGGCAGATCGGCGGCTGAGCGAACCAGCTCTTCGCCCAAGACGACAACGGTTACGCGACAGCAAACGGTGCGCTTAAGACCGGCAATGCTTGCCTGGGAGCGATGCTCCAAATCAAGCCGGGCCAAAGGAAGGCCTGAAGGCGTCCGTCGCTCCTCCCGCTCTGGGAGGAGCTTCCCATCCAGAACGATCCGATTGACGGCCTTATTCACGGTAGGCCTATAGAGGTCGGTCAAGAAGGCCCTTCGACTTCTGAGGCGGTCTCCTCGGTGGTTGGCTCCGGGCTAGATGGTGCGGGCTCCTTGCCGGAGCCCCCCCCACTTTGGGGCTTTTCCCCCGAGACCCCTTTGCTTTTCTTCGTCTCCTTGGCGATGGGACTGGACTCGCTGGGGGCATAGTCCTTGCGTAGGACCATATGCCGGAGGATAGCATCGTTGAATCGGAAGGCCTCCACCAACTCATCGACCTCTGCCGATTTGCATTCCGCATTTAGGAGCAAATAATGGCCTTTGTGGACCTTATGGATGGGATAGGCGAGCTTGCGCCGGCCCCAGTCCTCTTCCCGGTGGATCCGGCCCCCGTTTTGGGTTAGCAGATCCTTATACTTCTCCAGTAGGGCAGGGACTTGCTCGCTTTGGTCCGGATGGACGATGAACAAGACTTCGTAGTGGCTCAAGATCCTCTCCTTGCGGGTACGGTCCCACCGAAATCGGGGGGACAAGGATGGAAGGACTCAATTCTAGGACGGAAAAATGCCGGGACCAAGCGCGATAGTCTTCGTGTCCCTGAGTAAAGGCTTAGGGGCCGTGAGCTTCCCCCGTCTCCGGGGCTTCTGCTTCTTTACGCTCAATAAGGTCGGTACGAGTAATCCCTAAAGCCAGAGCAATGGGCGAGCCCACAAAGACCGAAGAGTAGGTGCCGACGAGCACTCCGCCAATCAGGGCGGTGGCGAAGCCATGGATAACCGGTCCGCCCAAAAAGAAGAGCGAGAGCAAGACCAACAGAGTAGTGAGGGAGGTGACCACCGTCCGACCAAGGGTCTGATTGACGCTGACATTCATCACCTGCTCGCTCCCGGCCCGCCGCATCTTGCGAAAATTCTCCCGGATCCGGTCATAGACGACGATGGTATCGTTGAGGCTGTAACCGATGACAGCCAAAAGGGCGGCGATCACAGGCAGATCGAACTCCATCTGAGTAAGGGAGAATAACCCCAGCACGAGAGCCACATCGTGTATCAAAGCGGCCACGCTGCCCACGGCAAACCGCAGCTCAAAACGCAGCGATACGTAGATGAGGATGCCGATCAAGGCGAATGCCAGGGCCTTTAGCCCCTGGATGGTCAACTCCTGACCCACCTGGGGACCAACAAATTCCACCCGCCGCATGGTCACCGAAGTGCCCTCGGGGGTACCGGCGCGCAGGGCTTCGAGGACTTGGGTGCTAACCTCGGCGGAGGCATTGCCGGCCCCAGAGGTGGGTACTCGAACCAGGATTTCCGTAGGCTCGCCGAAGGTTTGGACCACTGCCTGCTCCAAGCCCGCCGCGTGGAGGTCCGATCGGATATCGGCTATCCCAATCGCCTCGTTGTAGCCCACTTGGACCAAGGTCCCACCGGAGAAGTCAATGCCAAAATTAAGACCGCGAAATCCCAGGCTAAGGATCGCCAAAAGGAGCAGGAGACCAGAGATCAGGAAAGCCTTATTGCGATGGCCGAGGAAGTTGATATGGGTCTGTGCAGGAACTAAGTGCATAGGCTAGGCCTCTCCGATACTCACGCGAGTTAACCGTCGACGGCCGACGGTTAGGTTAACGATCGCCCGGGTCACCATGATTGCCGTGAACAGGGAAGTCAGGATCCCTACGGAAAGGGTGACCGCGAAGCCCTTGACCGGCCCGCTGCCAAACTGGAAAAGGACTAGGGCAGCAATCAGGGTGGTGATATTGGCATCGGCAATGGTGGACAGGGCCTTGGAATACCCCGAATGGATGGCGGCATGGGGCGTATTACCTACCCGAAGCTCTTCCCGGATCCGCTCGAAAATTAGGGTATTGGCATCCACAGCCATGCCCACGGTTAAGACGATACCAGCGATTCCCGGAAGGGTCAGAGTGGCCTGAAGCAGGGACATTATGGCCACGATAAACACCAAGTTCAGGATGAGAGCGAGATCCGCTAGCAGGCCAAAGAGCTGGTAATAAAGGGCCATAAAGAGTACCACTAAGACGAAGCCTACAATAATGGACTCTATGCCCCGCTCGATGGAGTCCTGTCCCAAGGTCGGCCCGACTGTACGCTCCTCGACAATCTTCACGGGGGCTGGCAGGGCCCCTGCTCGGAGCATGATGGCCACATCGGCTGCCTCCTCGGCCGAGCCCATGCCGGTGATTTGGGCGCGGCCGTTGGGGATCTCTTCCTGGATGACCGGAGCGGTAACCACCTTGTCGTCCAGGACGATGGCCATGCGCTCGCCCACATGCTCCCGAGTCAAACGGGCAAAGAGCCGGGTCCCCTTGGAGTCGAAGCTCACGTGCACCAAGGGCTCGTTTGTCCGCTGGCTAAAGCCCGATCGGGCTTCCGTGATGTACTGGCCGGAGAGAACTGTCCGCCCCTTGAGCAGGTAGGGATTGCCGTTGCGATCGTAGCGAATGACTGATCCTGGCGGAGCCCCTGCCTGAAGCGCCTGCGAGAGCTTATGCTCTTCGTCCACAAGCTTGAACTCCAGCTGCGCAGTGGAGCCGATGACTTCCTTTGCTCGGGCCGTATTCTGGATTCCCGGGAGCTGGATCACGATCCGTTTCTGTCCCTGGCGCTGGATTACCGGCTCAGAGACCCCGAGCTGATTGACCCGAGTGCGCATGGTAGTGATGCTTTGCTCCACGGCCCAATCCTTCAGCCGCTCCTGCTCCTCGGCAGTCAGCCGTGCCCTTAAGAAGCGCTCCCCTTGGGGACTCGGAGAAAGGGAAAGCTCTGGGAACCGCTCCTCCACGACCTCGGCTCCCTTCTCCCGGGCGGCTTGGCTGTCGAACTTCAGGCGCAGATAGGGCGTCTCGACTCCCTTCACCCATTCCACCACCCGATAGCGGACCGCTTTCTCGCGCAGAGCCGCTCGCACCTCGTCCACATGGCGCTCATAGGCACGCTTGACGGCCTTGACCACATCTACCTCCATCAGCAGATGAACGCCGCCGCGGAGATCAAGGCCGAGATTCATGGTCTGGCCACCGATGGCACGCAGCCCCCCCGGAATGGCTGAAGCGCGCCTGGGACCCACGCCATAGCCCTTGAGCTCTCCTTGGAGCAGCTCCCGGGCCTGATCCCGGGGTCCTTCTTGGGAAAACGTTACTGCCACCCCCCGCTTCTGGGTGCTCAGATCACGATAAGGCACGCCCTCCTGAGCTAGGATTCTTTTAACCACACGCTCGGCCTCGGAGATGGGCTGGCCTTGATTGGGCGTCACCATGAGCCCGGGATGGGTCCCGTAGAGGGTGGGGGTGGCGTACAAAAAGGCCAAGAGAATAGCAGCAGCGACAATGAGATACTTCCATAGGGGATAGCGGTTCATGGAAAAAGCTCAGTCCTTGTCTGTCTCCTTGGAGAGCACATTTTGAATGGTTTCCCGCTCGGCCTTAACGCGGACCCCTTCGGCCAGCTCGATAGTCACCGTCTGCTCGCTTACCCGGACGACCTGCCCATGGAGGCCGCCTCCGGTAATTACCTGATCCCCTCTTTTCAGATTCTGCACCATCTCCCGGTGCGCTTTCGCCCGCTTGTTCTGGGGGCGAATGACGAGAAGATAGAAGATGGCAAGGACAATGAGTAACGGAATGAAGGTAGCCAAGAAGCTCGGCCCCTGAGCGCCTCCCTCCGCTTGGGCATGGGCCAGGCCGATCCAGTGTAAGGGCATTGAGATCTCCTATGTCGGATTGAGTGGCTCATTCCGGCGAGCAATGGTATCCGCCTCGTTGTCGGATTCCAAATCGCCTGCTGCCTGCCTCCGGATTGTCTGCGGCGCGTACTCGCTTCGGCTTCCTTGTGGGTGATAGAATCAAAAGGCGAAATGGAAGCTCCCGGAGCGGAGCGCGTGATGGATTGCTAAATCCCCGTAATTTCCGTGGCCGGGGTGGCGGAACCGGTAGACGCGCCTGACTCAAAATCAGGTAGGCTTAGCCTGTGCGGGTTCGAATCCCGCCCCCGGCACCATCTTCAAATTCAACTCGTTATAGAGAGGATTACGTGCTCGGGCGTGATCCTTTATTTCTTGGAAGGTCAGCGGACCCATTATTAACCAACAATTGGAGAAGGATACTCACGTCAGCTAGCGGCACATCCCCAATGCCGTCCTAGCCGGCGCCCGCAACAGTCTAGCTAAGAACCTCAACAACTAGATTCAGAAGATCAAGGCGCGGGCCCACGGCTTCCTTCGGAATCGCCAGCGCATGATAAAGCCATCAATTTCCACCTGGTAAGCCACACGATTTGAGAAGATGCCGGGGCCGAAGATCTTGTAGAGGCGCTCGGCGAGGATCTTATCGGTCATCTTAGCGG
>CAYVMM010000004.1:0-31494 GCA_964452535.1 uncultured Gammaproteobacteria bacterium
TCCCGCCGGTGGGCCTTCAAAAAGGTCGCATCCAGCAGGACGGGGAATCCGGCCTGGAGAGCGGGCCGCGCCAGCTCCCGCAGGCGCCGGTAGGTGCGTTCAGAGAGCTCGGCCCCGTAGATCCCCCTACCCTCTGCCAGGACGCCGGACTCCTCGGGAGCCAACCCCGCGAGCCGCTTACGCTCCACGTCGGAGCGGATACGAAGGCCTCCCAGCTCAGCGAGCACCTGTGCCGCGATGGTACTTTTGCCAACCCCCGTTACCCCTCGGGCAATGATCAGAAGGGGATCCCGCGGGCCCACCACTTCTTCCGCCAATCGGAAATAGCCTGCCCCTTTCTGGTCCCATAGTTCTACCTCGCGGTCCCCCATTTCCGCTGCCTGGATTGCGGTCACCTTGGCCCGAACCAAGGCCCGATAGGCGGTATAGAAAGGCAAGAGACGCACCCCCGGATAATCTCCCGTTCGCTCCAGGTAGCGATTTAGGAAGAAGGTCCCCAGATCCCGGCGCCCCCGGGCACAAAGATCCATCCAGAGAAAAGCCGTATCCGCCATGACATCAATGAAGCGCAGGGCAGGATCGAACTCGATGGCATCAAAGGGCACCAGCTCGCCCTTGCGCAAGACCAGGTTGCCTAGATGGAGATCCCCATGACCTTCCCGCACGAAACCGTGGGCACGGCGCTCATCGAACCGCTCCCGGAGCTCCGCTAGGCGGGCAATGAACCAGTCGGCCAGTTTCTCGAAACGCCCTTGAGCCACGCCCAGGGTGCTCAGCAGCCCCTGGATTTGCTCCAGATTGGCCTCCTGTTCCCCGTGGATCCTAGATGAGGTCCCATAAGCGGTTCCTTCCGGCGCCTCAGCCGCCCGATTGTGGAGATCGGCCACCCGATCACCCAAGGCATGCAGATGCTTCGATTCCAGACGTCCTCGGTCCAGGCAACGCTCTCCGGTCTGTTCCGGATCGAACTGGAGCATACGGACAAGGTACTCAAAAGGCTCTCCCTCCCCGTTCAGGATCGGAGCCGCACTCTGGCCGGTGATAGGCCAAACCGTTAGGTAGAGCTCAGGGGCAATTCGTCGATTGATCCGGATTTCTTCTTCGCAAGCGTGGCGACGCTTGGCAAGGGTGGAAAAATCCAGAAAGCCCAGATCCAAAGGCTTTTTGATTTTGTAGGCAAAATGGCCAGTAAGCAGGATGTAGGATATGTGGGTCTCGATCACCCTCACAGAGTCGACAGGGTGAGGATAGGAGGCCGGCTTGGTTAACGCCCGGACCAAAGGCGGCCAGTTGTCTCCCACAGGGACCCCCTAACGAGGTTGAGGCCAATCGCTCAGATCCCTACGAATCCCATTAGGGCAACAAACGAACTACGGACCTCCGGGTGGTGATTAAATCCGCAGATCCGGAGCGAGGGGATGATCGGCGAGAACCTCTCGCAGGTAGGCATGAAGGGAGGGGTTAGCGACCACTAGGCTGCGGATTTTGCCCTCGGCCCGATTGAAGACCACTTCCGATCCGTCTTTTTGTGTGGCGCAACCCCCGGCTGCCTGTACCAGGCAGACCCCAGCGCAGACATCCCATTCGCAACGAGGGGTCAGGGTATAGAAGACATCCACTTGGCCAGCCGCCACCAGAGCCAGCTTGTAAGCCACCGAGCCGATCGGGCGAAGATTCATGGCCCCGGCCACCTCATCGAACTCCCCCCGCTTGTGCTCACTGCGGCTGACCGCTACAGTAGCAGCCCAAGGATCCCTTTGCTCACTCACCCGGACCGGATTCCCTTGGTAGGTCACCGGACCACCCGACACACCGGCGAAGAGTTCGCCAGTCGCCGGATTATAGATGACCCCTAGCCTGGGACGACCCCGCTGGATCAGTCCAACCGCGATGGCGAATTCAGGGATCCCCTCCAGGAATTCCCGAGTACCGTCTAGGGGGTCCACCACCCACACCCATTCCCGCTCTAGGCGGTCCTGCTCCTCGACCGTCTCTTCGGACTGCCAGCCACAGTCGGGACAGAGGGTGAGCAGTTTCTCCCGAAGGAGGCGATCCGAAGCCAGATCCGCCAGGCTGACCGGATCGTCCGTGCCTTTTTCCCACTGGCGGTTGCCCGACTCCTGGTACTTCAGCACTTGCTCACCGGCGGCAATGACAGCTTGCTTGACCGGCTCCAAGATCTCGCTAAGCCACTGCTCGTCCACTCGCTCTCCTTACAATAATCACTGACCGGCCACGGTCATCTCGCCAATGAGCAGGGAAGGACTACAGACATTGGAGCGCATCTCCAGGTCATTGCCCACTGCCACAATATCCGCATACATGGTCTTGAGATGGCCAGCCACAGTAATCTCTTCCACCGGAAAGGCGATTTCGCCATTTTCTACCCAAAAACCGGCGGCACCCCGGGAATAATCGCCCGTCACATTATTGACCCCAAACCCGATGAGCTCGGTCACCAGCAATCCCGTTCCCATTTCCCGAAGCAGCTCCTCGGGGCTATGTTGACCGGGGACCAAATAGAGATTATGGACCCCACCCGCATTACCGGTTGTCTCCCAACCCAGCTTACGGGCGGAATAACTGTCCAGGCAGTAGTCGGTTAGCACCCCATCGTCAACCAGACGCCGGTCTTGAGTCGCTACCCCCTCGGCATCGAAGGGGGCACTACCCAATCCTTTGCGGCGAAGGGGCTCTTCCCGAACCGTAATACCGGGCGCAAAGATCCGCTCCCCGGCCTGCCCCTGAAGAAAGGAAGCCCCTCGGTAGAGGTTTGACCCTCGCACGGCCGAAACCAAGTGCCCCAGAAGGCTAGCTGCCGCGGGTCCTTCGTAGAGCACAGGGACTTTGGTTGTGTTGAGGGGACGAGCACCCAAGCGGCGCACTGCTCGTTGCCCGCAGCGCCAACCCACGGCCTCGGGATCCTCCAAATCGGCGAGATCGCAGGCCGAGGCAAACCAAAAATCGCGTTGCATGGCCTGGTCATCGGTCGCGATCACAGCAGCCGAGACCCCGAAATGGGTCGCGGTATAGGCACCGCTAAAGCCGTGGCTATTGGCATAGGCCAGCCTAGCCCGAAGCCAGCTGAACTCTCCCCCCTCCGAATTGCGGATACGTGCATCCACACCCCGCGCGGCCTCTTCACAAGCCTGGGCCCGAGCGATGGCCTCTTGCGGCTCCAACTCTACCGGATGATCCAGATCCAGGTCGGGAATCTCGGTCGCCAAACGCTCAGGGTCGGCAAGCCCATTGGCAGGATCCGGAGAAGTTTGTCGAGCGAGGAGGCAAGCCTTTTCGGCAGCGGCCTCCAGGGACGCCTCCGAGAAGTCCGTGGTGGTCGCGCTTCCCTGGGCCTGATTGATGAAGACCGTCAAGGTGCATTCCTTATCCCGGTGGTATTCTAGGGTATCGACCTCTCCCATACGCACACTGGCCGTGAGACCGGTAGCCGCCTGGATTCCCGCCTCGGCCTGTTCGGCCCCGTGGGCTCGGGCCCGCTCCAATAGATGCTGGATCAAGGCCTCGTTATCATGGTCGCCTTTCACTGGGTTCCCCCTACGGTCAAGCCATTAATCAAAAGGGTAGGCTGGCCCACCCCCACTGGCACGGATTGGCCGTCCTTACCGCAGGTGCCAATGCCCGAATCCAGCTGCTTATCGTTGCCTACCATAGTGACCCGGGTCAGCACATCCGGACCGTTACCAATCAGAGTCGCCCCTTTCACTGGCTGGGTCACCTTCCCGTTTTCGATCAAATAGGCTTCGGAGGCGGAGAACACAAACTTCCCGGAGGTAATATCAACCTGGCCACCTGCGAACTGAGTAGCGTAGAGCCCCTTATCCACGGCCGCAATGATCTCCTCGGGATCGTGACTGCCATTTTCCATGTAGGTATTGGTCATTCGGGGCATGGGGCGGTGGGCATAGGACTCTCGGCGACCGTTACCGGTGGGCGCCATGCCCATGAGTCGAGAATTGGTGCTGTCCTGCATGTAGCCCTGGAGCACCCCCTCTTCAATGAGCACCGTACGCTGGGTGGGTTCCCCTTCATCATCCACCGTTAGGGATCCCCGCCGACCTTCAATGGTCCCGTCGTCGACCACTGTGCATTGCTCTGAAGCCACCTTCTCCCCAATGCGACCGGAAAAGGCTGAAGTCCCCTTACGGTTAAAATCCCCCTCCAAACCGTGACCAATGGCCTCATGGAGGAGAATACCGGGCCAACCCGGTCCTAGGACGACATCCATGGCGCCTGCTGGCGCTTCTTTCGCTTCCAGATTGACTAAGGCTTGGCGCACCGCCTCTCGAGCGTAGCCCCGCACGGTTCCCTCATCCAACCAGTCATAGCCCGATCGGGCGCCACCTCCCGCCATGCCCTGCTGACGACGGTCGCCCTCGGCGACAATGACTTGGACATTGAGCCTAATAAGAGGCCGAACATCGTGCACTAGCCGACCGTCGGAGCCCGCCACGAGAACCGCCTTATAAAGCCCGCTTAGATTGGCAAAGACCTCCTTGACCCGGGGATCGGCAGCACGAGCCTCGGCGTCCACGCTTTCCAGCAGACGGACTTTGGCCTCATCGCTAAGGCTTTCTAGCGGATCCTCTGCGCCATATAGGGGCTTGGGAGTCCGATTCCGGGAGAGCACCGGCACCGTCCCCGAGCTCCCCGACGCGGCAATGGCTCGGGCGTTACGAGCGGAATCTAAAAGGGCAGCGGGGACGATTTCATCGGAGTAAGCAAAACCCGTCTTGTCTCCGCTAACCGCCCGGACGCCCACTCCCGAGTCGATGCCATAGGATCCCCCCTGGATACGACCCTCCTCCAGGCTAAAACCCTCCCGGCGGGTATACTCAAAATACAGGTCGGCGTAATCCACCTGCCGAGTCAGCATCTGGCCAAGGGCCTGCTGGATCTGAGGCATGCCAACGTCATTGGGACGGAGCAGCAGCTCCTCTGCAACCTGCCAATGATCACTCATGATCTACTCCTTGGGGTGCGCATCGTACCGAACAGGCTCGGTTACTAAGGGGAACAAAAGCTTTGCCATGAGGCTACGACCCGTTAACGGCGAATCCACTCCGGGGGACCCCGCCCTTGGGGCATCCCCCCAGTCGCTCCCCGGCCGTTAACGAACCGGTTCCGGTGACTTGATTGATGCTCCCCTTAATAAGGGAGGCTGCCTGCCCTGGATCCGCGAGCCCCTCCTAATAATCAACCGGACAAGCGGCGATGATTCAGGGCCGGGAGCCGCTCTCGAACCGAAATCAGCCGGTTCCGATCCAAAAGCCCTAAGGCCAAGCCTTCCCCCTGGCGCACCCGATCAACGATAATGCCCCATGGGTCAACTACCATGGCATGGCCATGGGTCTCGCGCCCGCCCGGATGGTAACCACCCTGAGCAGGAGCTACGACCGTCGCTTGTCCTTCGATGGCCCGAGCCCGAACCAACGGCTCCCAATGGTCCGCACCCGTGGTGCGGGCAAAGGCAGAAGGCACGACCAACCACTCCGCCCCATTCTCGGCAAGGATCCGAAAGAGCTCGGGGAAGCGCAGATCATAGCACACTGCCAAGCCCACCGGCCCGAATGGGGTTTCCGCGATCACCGGCTCCTTGCCCGGCTCGGTGGTGGCGGACTCGCGATAGGCCTCTTCCTCCGATAGTTGGACATCAAACAGATGGATCTTATCGTAGCGGGCTTGAATCTCTCCTCGATCGTCGACCAGCAGGCAGGCCGACCGGACACGGCCCGGATCACCCGTTGCATAGGGAAGGGTCCCACCAACCAGCCAAAGACCCAATCGAGCCGCTTGCTCTTGCAGGAAGGCGGTTAGAGGACCTCCCTCCGGGGGCTCTGCGTAGGCAAGCTTGGCCCGGTCATTGCCGCTAAGACAGGGAAAATTCTCGGGCAGCGCGGCCACGGAGGCCCCTACCTGCCGAGCCTTTTCCAGGAGCCGGCGCGCGCGCTCTAGATTCGCCCGGGGCTCCTCCCCAGAGACCATTTGAAGGGCCGCAGCCAAAGGCGGTCCCATTTGGATTGCCCTTTCCTATTACCCGGGTGACGGCCTTTGCTTGACCTAATACGACAGTCGCCCCTACTAAGGCGAACGTGACTGGCTCAATGTTCCCCTTGACGGGATTGCCGCATGCATGATGGCCCCGTAGTGGTCTGACGAGCGCGCGGTGATCGCCCGAAGAATCGGGCTCCTACGGCGGCCGTTTCCCAGCCGGCAATCGCCAGCCTACGGTAGCGTAGATAGCTCCCCACCCCAACCAACCCCCCTAATGCTGAGCAGACACGCCAACCCCTTCAGCCGTTCCAAGCAACTGGAACCCCATCGGCTCATACACCATTAAAGAAGAACGGAGAGCCCTTTACGGGCCGATGGCAGCGCGGCAAGATCATGCGAATGGCTATTCCCTCCGATCGTACCGCACGGTCAAGCGCTTCCCCTCTGAGGCGACTTGCTTGTCCCCACCTCGCCGAATTGCTAGCAAGTCCCGCGGGATTGGCTTTGGCCCACTCCTTGCTCGACGACGTCCATCGTCGGGAGGCCTGGCTAAGGGCCTTAGGTGGAAGCCGCTTCCTCTTCCGGGTATTGCATCGGTATCCAGAGCTCCTCGAGACCTGGCTAAAACGCCCTGAATGGATAGAAGCAGCATGGTCCCCCGAGGCCCTAAGCGACGAAGTTCGCCAGCTCATTGGGCATTATCAGCAGCACCAAGATCGCATGGCAGGCATGCGGCGGGCCCGCCAGTGGCTAATGGCCCGCATTGCCTTCCGGGATCTCGCCGGCTGGAGTGACTTCTCGGCCACCTCCCGGGAGCTCAACACGCTAGCCGAGGTCATATTGGAACAAGCCGTCGACATTGCCCTAGCGACCCAAAAGGATCGATTCGGTCTCCCTCGAACCGTAACAGGGGAAGAGGCCACCCTTACTGTTCTAGCGATGGGCAAGCTAGGGACCAGGGAGCTGAATTTTTCCTCGGATATTGATCTCATCTTCGTCTACACCGACGAAGGCGAGACCGAAGGTCCGCGCAAGCTGGATAACGCGACCTTTTTCACCCGAGTGGGGCGTTTGATCATCCAGCTGCTAAGCGAGACAACCGCCGACGGGTTTGCCTTCCGGGTAGATCTGCGCCTACGGCCCCACGGTAGTGGTGGCCCCTTGGTGCATACGGTTGGCGCACTGGAGCAATATTATCAAGTGCATGGCCGCGAATGGGAGCGTCTCGCCCTGGTAAGAGCGCGAGCGGTAGCGGGGGACTCAGTCCAGGGCAAATGGCTCCTCGAGGCGCTTTGCCCTTTTGTGTTCCGGCGTTATCTGGATTTCGGGGCAATCGAGGCAGTCCGCGATCTCAAGGCTCAGATCCAGCGTCAGGTGGGGAACCGGCGCTATGGGGACAATATTAAGCTGGGCCAGGGAGGCATCCGTGAGGTCGAGTTCATCGTGCAAGCCTTTCAGCTCCTCTACGGAGGCCGGCATCCGGAGCTCCGGGAAGGTTCAACCCTCATCGCCCTCCGCCGCTTAGCAGAGCAAAAATTGTTCCCCCCTCATGAAGCCGACCGACTCGGTTCCGCCTACGAATTCCTACGTAAGCTGGAGAACCGCCTCCAAATGATGGAGGATCGGTCTACCCATTCCCTTCCAAAGGACGACGAGACACGGGAAGTGTTGGCGGTAGGCCTGGGCTACGCAAGCGCAGAAGAGCTAATAAAGGTCTTGGAAGCGCATCGAGAGCGGGTTCAGGAAGCTTTTGATCAAGCCTTCGCCGCTCCCCAAGCCCAACAGTCGGCAGAGGCCTCTCCCCTCGAGCGCCTCTGGCGAGATGAGCTATCCGAATCCGAAGCCAAACAGGTGCTGGGAGAACAGGGCTATCTCGCTCCAGAACGAGCCTTAGAACGACTCAAGCAGCTCAGGCAGGAAAAATTCCTGGAGCGTTTAACTGCCACCGGTCGCGACCGCCTGGATCGCCTAATGCCGTTGGTTCTAGGAGCAGCAGGGGAAACCCCCGACCCGACAACCACCCTCTCCCGGCTAGTGGAGGTCTTGGAGGCCATTGGCGGTCGTACCACTTATTTCGCTCTGCTTGCCGAGAACCCGGTGGCTCTAAGCCAAGTCGTTCGGCTCTGCGGCGGGAGCCCTTTTCTCGCCCGATTCCTGGGTCGACACCCCATGCTCCTCGATGAGGTCCTGGATCCAGAGCAGCTCTATGCTAACCGCTCGCGGGCCTCTCGACAGGCCCACCTTGACCGGGAGCTAGGCACCGCACTTGATCTGGAAGACCGTTTAAACGCCCTAAGGCGATTCAAAAGCATCGAAATCCTTCATCTTACTGCCCGTGACCTGCAGGGACAGGCTTCCTTGGAGGAGGTCAGCCAGGGATTGACGGATGTTGCTGAGCTCGCCCTTAACCGCGCCCTTGCCCTAGCCTGGGAAGAGCTGACAGAGCGCTTTGGCTGCCCCCAGTGTGTCGAGGTGGGAGAGCGCCGTACTGCGACATTTGGTGTTATCGGCATGGGAAAGCTAGGCGGACAAGAACTGGGCTACGGCTCCGACTTGGACCTATTGTTCTTGCACGATAGCCGAGGGGAAGCCCAATACACGGAAGGAGGAAGGGGGAATGGCCAGTCTATCGACAACGAGCGCTTCTTCGCCCGTCTCGGACAGCGCCTTATCCACTTTTTGACTACCTTGACGGCCGAGGGACCCCTCTATAGGATCGACATGCGCTTACGCCCGGGGGGAAAGGCTGGCCCATTGGTGGCCTCTTTGGATCATTTCCGAAGCTACCACCTAGAGCAGGCCTGGATCTGGGAATACCAGGCCCTGTTAAGGAGCCGGCCGGTGGCCGCTTCCGGAGCGGTAAAAAAAGCCTTTCAATCCCTGCGGACAGAGATCCTCACGTGGCCCCGGGATCCCGGGGCCCTGACCCAAGCCGTCCGGAACATGCGTCGCCGGATGCTAAGTGAGTCCACTAGATCGGCCGACGTTTTTAACCTCAAACAGGACTGGGGAGGCCTTATCGATATTGAGTTCCTGATTCAGTATCTCTGCCTCCGCCATGCCACCAATTATCCCACCATCTTGGTCCCAAGCAATCGCGCTGCCCTGTCCGCCCTAGCCCAGAGCCATCTATTGGAGGAAGAGACTGCCCAGGGATTGGATACCGCTTATGTCCTCTATCGGACCCTAGAGAACCGGGTCAAGCTATTTGAGGATCGAACCCAAGTAGAGATCACTAGCGATCCGACTTGGCAGGAGCGCCTGGATCGCATGGTTAATCCCGAATGGCGGCCCGTGGCGAGGCAAACCGAGCAAGCCCGACACAGAGTGGTCGCAGCTTTCGAGGCCACGATCGGAAGGCCCTAGCCGCCGACCGGGGCCTCGCCGCAACGGAGCACGGAGCATTCGCCATGTCCATGGCCGACCGCGACGGCAAGATCTGGATGGACGGCGAGCTGGTGGAATGGCGCAGCGCCACCACTCACGTCCTGACCCACACACTGCACTACGGCCTTGGGGTCTTCGAAGGGGTCCGGGCCTATGCTACAGAGCATGGGGGCGCGGCCTTTCGCCTAGCCGACCACACTCGACGTCTGATCAATTCCGCCCACATCATGCAAATGCCACTGCCCTATTCGGAAACGGAATTGAACCAGGCCCAGCGGGAGGCTATCCGAGCCAATGGGCTTTCTTCTTGCTACATCCGACCAGTGGTCTTCTACGGATCAGAAGGCATGGGCCTGACGGCTGACGGATTACGAGTCCACGTAGCTATCGCCGTTTGGCCTTGGGGGGCTTATCTCGGTGAAGAAGGCCAAAGGCGAGGGATTCGGGTGATGACCAGCAGCTACATGCGTCACCATCCAAATATTGCCCTAACCCGGGCCAAATTATGCGGAGGATACTTCAATTCCATGCTCGCCCATCGGGAAGCCCTAGAGGCTGGATTCGACGAGGCCCTCTTACTCGATCCTTACGGACTCGTCGCGGAAGGACCCGGGGAAAATGTCTTCATGGTCCGCGACGGCATCCTCTATACCCCACCCCTGTCAACGGTCCTCGACGGCATCACCCGGCGCACTATCTTGGATTTGGCCCGGGAAGAAGGCCTCCCTGTTCGGGAGGAATCCCTTCCCCGAGATGCCTTCTATATTGCCGATGAGGCCTTCTTCACTGGAACAGCCGCGGAAGTGGTCCCTATCCGCGAACTGGATCGCCGACCCATCGGCAGTGGCGGCGCTGGCCCAATTACCCGTATGCTTCAGCAACGCTATTTCGACGCCGTTTCGGGCCGGGATTCACACCATAGGGATTGGCTCGATTTCGTCTACCACGATTGGGAGACTGACCGTGCCGGCCAATGAGCAGCGGGTCATCGATATCTCCGAAGCCGATTTGCCGCTGCACTGCCCCACGCCAGACATGAGTGCCTGGGATTCCCATCCTCGAGTTTACCTCCCCATTGACGAGACGGAGGACGGCGAGTACCGCTGCCCTTACTGTGGGATCCTCTACCGCTTGAAAAAGGGGCCAAGCGGCTAATACTGCAGCCACAGCAAGGTTGAGTGGGATCAAATCAGAGTTCAGCGGCAGAGGGTAGAGATGGGCCGCTATCTGGGCCACCGTAGGAGGGCCATTGCCGGCTGGGAACGGCCGCCGTAGGAGCCCAATTCATCGGGCGAATCGATTCTTCGGGCGATCACCGCGCGATCGTTAGACCCCCATATAACAAAACATTCGTTCGACTCAGTAAGTACGGCCGGAGTACTGCGCGGGCCTCAGCGCGCTCGAACCTCCCCTCCCCAAGGAGGGGGAGCAAACCCGCTGGTCACCAGCTGGCGAGGTTGCTCACGCCAGCGCCGGTGGACCCAAAACCACTGCGCCGGAGCCTCAGCGATTCCTGCCTCGATCTGGGCGACAATCTCAACGGTAAGAGCTGACACGCCTTGATGGGTTTTTGAGAACCGACCCGGTTCCAGCAGCGGAGAAACCACCAAACGGAATCGGTCGGCTCCTTCTCGGATAAGCGCCATAGAAAGAATGGGACAGCCGGTCTGGAGGGCGAAGCGGGCGGGAGCAGTGGAAACAAAGGCCATCTCGCCCAGAAAGGGCAGCCGGAGGGCACCGTGGGCTTGGGTATGCTGGTCCATCAGCAGCGCCACCGTCTCGCCTCGGCGAAGGGCTTCCAAAAGCGGGCGGGTAGCCCTACGCCGATCGATTGCCCGAGCCCCGTGTTGCTCCCGATTCCAGCGTAGCCACTCGTCTAGGAGGGGATTGTCCAAGCGGCGGTAGACCAGATGCAAGGGCACGAGCCCGAAGAGGGGAAGAAGGTGGCCGAGTAGCTCCCAATTGCCCATATGGGCTCCTACTAGGAGGAGCCCCCGGGACTCGCACAGCGCCGCTTCCAAATGCTCTCGCCCCTCGATAGCTTGCAACAAGGGGGACAGCTCTTCGAGCGGGCGATCCCCCAACAGGGCAATCTCCCCGGCCAAATGACCCAGCTCACGATAGACAGCTCGAACCTTATCTCCTACGCCTCGCTCTCCGTAGCGTAAAGCAAGGGATTGCCGAGCGACTCGTGCGTGACGACGGTCCAGGAAACGGGCCCACTCACCAAGGCGGCCGGAAAGCGCTGTCCGCAGGTGTGGCGGCAAATGGCGCATCAAGCCCAGCCATGCCCTCATGATGGCTGCCTCCAAATGATGCCTCATCCGAATGCTTCGGCATCCCCTGTCCACCATTTCCCCTTTTCTCGCCTACCTCCGCCAAAAGGCCGGCATTAGGAGAACAAAAAAGGTGAACAGCTCCAGCCGACCCATAATCATCGCCATAGAAAGAAGCCATTTGCTCGCGGTGGTGAGGGAGGCGAAATTATCCGCCGGGCCCACCTGCCCCAGACCGGGACCAATGTTGGTCAAGGTAGCAGCTACCGCTCCTGCCGCTGTCAGGAAATTGCCGCCCTCCAGGGCTAACACCCCCATGACCAGAAGCACAAAAGTGGAGACATAAACGGCGAAGAATCCCCATATGGCCCGAATGACCCCATCGGGCACAGGACGTCCACGGAGCTTAAGCGGGGCTACTGCATGGGGATGGATCAGTAGATAACTTTCTCGGTAGCCTTGCTTGAGCATCACTAGGAAGCGCACCACCTTAATGCCACCGGCGGTACTGCCAGCACACCCCATAAAGAATCCCGAAAGCAACAAGAAATAGGGCAATAGAGAAGGCCACTGCTCGTAGTCGGCCGTAACAAAGCCCGTAGTAGTCCCAATAGATATGGTATGGAAAAGGGCCTTGCGCAGGTTCTCTTCCAGGGTCGGGTAAGTCTTAAAGCTCAGAAGGAAGAGGGCCACTAAGACCAGGGATCCCAAGTGCAAGAGGAGGTAGGTCCGAAACTCGGGGTCATTCACATAGCTCCGCAGTCTTCCCCGGCTCAAGAAACCGAAATGAAGGGCAAAATTGATCCCCCCCAGGAACATAAAGGCCGCTATAATGTATTCTGCTGCCGGATTACCAAAATGACCGATGGAGCCATCAACAGTAGAGAACCCAGCGGTAGCTACAGCCGTAAAGCTGTGGCTCACCGCCTCGAAAGGCGGCAATCCAGCCAGCCAGAGGGCAAGGGCCGCAGCCCCCGTTAATCCTGTATAGATCAACCATAGGGCTCGGGCCGTCTCATTAACCCGCGGGGTCAGCTTCTGGGTTTTAACGGGGCCCGGGACCTCTGCTTTGTAGAGTTGCATGCCTCCAATCCGAAGGATCGGGAGGATAGCCACCGCCAGGATGATAATTCCCATCCCGCCTAGCCATTGCATTTCTTGCCGCCAGAACCGCACAGCCTGAGGCATTTTGTTCAGCCCGGACAAGACCGTGGAGCCAGTTGTGGTCAAGCCAGACATGGCCTCGAAGAAGGCATCCGTAAAGGCTGGAGCAGCCCCAGAGAGCTGAAGGGGCAACGCGCCGAAGCAGGCAAGTACCATCCAGAATAGGCTTGCCAAGAGGAAGCCGTCCCGATGATTAACCTCCCGAGAGGCTCCTCGGCCGAAAAGCCACAGCCCCACGCCCGAGCCAAGGGTGACCAAATAACCCTCGGCAAAGGCCCTCAGGGCTCCATCCCCATACGCCCAAGCAAGCCCCAACGGGGGTAGCATGGCAGTAGAAAAGACGATTAACAGCAATCCAAGGAGATAGGCGATAGTAAGCCAGTGCATTCCTCCAACGGCCTCTGGGATAGAAAAAGTGCCGAGCTGCTTAGGGGACTAAAAGAATTCCAACCCCACTTGGAAGAGCTTCTCCACCTGGGGCATCCGACGCTTATCGGCGAGGAAAAGGACGACGTGGTCCTCCGGCTCGATGACCACATGCCGATGGGCGATCAAGACTTGACTCCCCCGAACGAGGGCACCGATGGTAACCCCCCGCGGCAAACCGATCTCGCCTAAGCGCTTACCGATGACCTTGGAAGTGGTCGCATCCCCATGGGCCAGGACCTCAATAGCCTCCGCTGCTCCCCGGCGGAGGCTGTGGACCATGGCCACGTCCCCTCGGCGGACATGAGCCAAGATCCGCCCAATGGTCGCCTGGTGCGGGGAAACCGCCACATCGATCCCTGTTTGCTGAACCAGATCCACATAAGCCCGGCGATTGATCAAGGCCACCGCTTGCGGCACCCCTATCTGCTTAGCCAACATGGAGGACAGGATATTGGTCTCGTCGTCATGGGTAACAGCAACGAACATATCCATGGCATCGATGTTCTCTTCTCGGAGGAGCTCCTCATCGGCGCCGTCGCCTTGAAAGACCAGCGTGTGGTTCAATTTGCCTGCGACCTGAGCGGCCTGATCCGGGTCTCGATCGATCAGTTTGACCTGGGCCAGCGTCTGCTCCAGGGCCTGGGCTAAGGCACTGCCAATCCTCCCTCCGCCTACGATGGCAATCCTGCGGACAGTGCCCTCCTCTCCCCGCAGGGAGGCTAGCACCTCGCCGATATGCTCCCGAGCAGCAATGAAGAAGACCTCGTCTCCCTCCTCGATGACAGTCGGGCCTTCCGGGATGATGGCCTCTCCCCGCCGGTAGATAGCAGCCACCCGGGTATCCACGTTGGGCATCTGGTAGCGCAGCTCTTGAAGATGATGACCCACGAGGGGGCCGTCCCGGTCGGCCTGCACGGCCACCAAGCGGACACGACCATCGGCAAACTCCATTACCTGGAGGGCCCCCGGATGCTCAATCAAGCGATGGATGGAATCGGTTACTACCTGCTCGGGGCTAATGATGTAATCGATGGGGATGGCCTCGCGATTGAAGAGCTCGGGATGGACCAAGTACTCAGATGCTCGTAGCCGGGCCAGCTTGGTCGGCGTATGGAACAGGGTTTCAGCCATCTGGCAAGCGACCATGTTGACCTCATCGATCCCGGTTACAGCCAGGATCATGTCCGCCACCCCTACCCCGCCCTCCTCGAGGACAGCGGGATAGGCCGCATGACCCACAACCGTCTGGATGTCCAGGCGTTCCCCTACTTGAGCGATGAGATCGGCATCCCGGTCAATCACTGTGACATCATGGCCTTCCAGCGCTAGCTGCTCAGCAACTGGCGCTCCCACCTGACCAGCTCCCAAGATGGCAATCTTCACAAGGACAACCCTCAATCGTAATCGGGGAAGGGCGTAACGGAAGGGATCCAAGGATAGCGCATCGACGAGCGGGGCATAAGCTTGAGCCAATGAGGTGATCAGCCGGAACCCAAGGTGAGATCAACGGATCCCCTACCAGGGCGATGAAAAAATCCTTTTAATCGCCCTGGTAGAAGCGGAGCCGGTAAGCTAAGATCGAGCTCGCATCAGTTAGCTCAAAACTGGGTAATCTTTCGCTCGATGCGCCGATTCTGGCGACGCTGCTCAGGGGTGTTGTCTGGGGTGCAGGGATGGTATTCACCGTATCCTGTTGCCGCCAAGCGCTCAGGTGAGATGCCCTGAGCGATCAGGAACTGGACCACGGTTAAAGCCCGTGCAATGGATAACTCCCAGTTCGAGTGAAATTTGGGAGTTTGAATCGGCCGTCGGTCTGTATGGCCTTCTACCATGATAACCATCCTGATGCCTTTCTCTTTAGTAGGCACTGAGCCCTAATCGCCACTTTATTAACTGGCCTGCCGGATCCAGTCCATTCAAGCTTTCGCCGGGAAGAATCAACCGATCTACTCCTGGGGGGCAGGAAGGAGTCGAAGTCGGAGAAAAGGCCAAGGAGCGCTCAATCCCTTGGCTTTCTTCGGACCCTACCTGAAGGAGCTCCCAAGGAGCCCGCGCATGAACACGAGGAATCCCCGCTCTCGGGCGACCTAACCGGGCTGGCCAAGCAATCCTTATTCCCTCATTGGCCAAGGACTCGCAGAGCTTAGCAGGAACCGGCCAAGCAGGAACCAGCCAATCCACGCCCACCGAAGCCAAAAGGCTCGGCCAATCCATTCCCGGCTCGGCCCTCTCCGGGGTATGGAGCTCCAAGGGGAGCGCTGTTGTTCGCCGCAGCTCGCTCAGCAGTCCAGTGACTATCGGATCTTCCGGGACACCATTCAGGACCAAGCCATCGGCCCCCGCTTCAGCCATCTGCCGAGCCCAGCTCGCTAAGTCTCCCAAACGATCCCTAGGCAACGCCGCAAGGACGGTGGGGAGAAAGGGGCGAGATCGCGTCACGGCAGACTCGATTTAACTAGTGCCGCATAGAAGAAGCCATCCATATCGCCCTCGCCGGGAAGCAGCTGCCGACCCGGACCCACAGGATAGCCCCACTCCAGGGGAAGGGGCTCCCATCGGGCATCGGCATGGTTAGCGAGGAAGGTCGTGACGCGCTCAGCATTCTCCTCAGGGAGAATCGAGCATGTCCCGTAAAGGAGTCGCCCTTCCTGCCGAAGGAGTGGCCATAAGCCCTCTAAGATGTTGTCCTGACGCTTCATCATCGGGCTCAAATCTTCCTCCCGACGCAAGTATTTGATATCGGGATGACGTCGAATGACACCCGTGCCCGAGCAGGGAGCATCCACTAAGATCCGGTCGAAGAGACGACCATCCCACCACTGTTGCGGTTGGGCGGCATCGCCTATAATCACCCGGACTGCTGGGCAGCCTAGACGATGTAAGGTTTCCCGAAGCCAATCCAAGCGCTTAGAAGCCATGTCCAGAGCGACCACCTCGGTATCAGGAGCCCAATCCAGAAGGTGGGCAAGCTTACCCCCAGGGGCACTGCAAGCATCTAGGATCCGTTGCCCGCTAAGAGGAGACAAAAGAGGGGCAGCAAGTTGGGCAGCACCATCCTGGACAGTGACGCGCCCCTCACTAAAACCAGGAAGGCGGTGGACGGGCCGAAAATGAGGAAGGCGGATCCCCTCAGCGGGTGAGGGGAGCGGTTTAGCCTCAATCCCAGCCTCTTCCAGCTCACGCAAGTAGACTTCGACCTTGCCGCGGACACGTAGAGAAAGGGGGGGAGGCGAATTGTTTGCCTCCAAAATCCCTTCCCAACCCTCGGGATAGGCCATTTGCAGCCGAGCCACCAGCCAGGAAGGGTGGGCCGTCCGCTCCGCAGGCCCGAGGGCATCTACCTCTTCAAGGCGATCATCGGCCTCCCTAGCGAACCGCCTCAGGACCCCATTCATCAACCCCCGTGCCCAGCGTTTATCCCGGGGGAGGGCGCCTACCGTCGCGGACACCGCCGCATAGGGGGGAATACGGGTATGCGCCAGCTGATAAAGTCCCACCAGGAGTAAGGCCCATATTTGGCCCTCTCTCGATGGCAGAGGGCGATCCAACAGCCTGCTTGCCAGAGCCCCAAGGCGAAGGCCCCAGCGAATGGTGCCAGTGGCTAGCTCCCGTAGCAGGGCCCGGTCCTCTTGTCCTAATCCAGCGTAATCGAGCCCCTCTTCTAGCCGTTGCCCTGCCCAGAGGACACGGCTTACCGCCTGCCCCGCCCGGGCCCGAACGAGGGCACCTCGCTCAAGCCGGAGCTCAGAAGAGGAATGATGGAAAGGAGCCGACAAGAGATAAGGGCTTAAATTAGCGCACAGTGCTTTGATTACCGTCGACCGAGCCTTGCCCCAGGCGCTCTCCAGATAAGACATGACCGCCCCGGACAGCGTCCTCGCCGCTCATCCGACTCCGTCCCATTGGCTGAACCTCCTCCAACGTCAAACTGCCACCATCCCCACAAGCTACGGCGGGAAGGCCATCATCGCCGACGATCACTGTTCCGGGCTCCCGATCGGTGCACTTGCCTGGTCGGGCGCGCCAAATACGTAGGACCTGCTCCCGCCGACAAGTGAAGGCAACGGGCCAAGGATTGAAGGCCCGAATGGCCCGATCCAGAAAATCACGATCCCGTTCCCAGACAAGCTTTGCCTCGGATTTGTGGAGCTTGGGGGCATAGGTAGCCTGCTCCGGGTCCTGGGGTTCTAAGGTTAGGGGCCCCTCTCTAATGCTGCTAATGGCCTCCTCCAAGCTCAACGCTCCCAACTCCGCCAAAGCTTTCTCAAGATCGCCGGCAGTTTCCCGCTCCTCGATGGGACGCCGGCGCTGGAGGAGAATCGGACCACTATCCAATCCTTCCTCCATCTTTAAGATTGTAATTCCCGTTTCCGAACAACCCTCCAGGAGGGCTCGAGGGATCGGAGCTGCCCCTCGATAGGCCGGAAGGAGACTGGCATGGACATTGATGCAACCAAGCCGTGGAAGATTGAGGACAGTCCGCGGTAGGATCAAGCCATAGGCAACCACCACCATGAGATCAGGGGCCCATCTCATCAAAGCAGCGCAGTCCTCGAGCGTTCTGAGAAAGGAAGGCTGAGCCAAAGGCACGCCCGCCTCAAGGGCAACCCGTTTCACGGGTGATGCTCGAAGACTTCGGCCTCGACCAGCGGGCCGATCAGGCTGGGTCAGCACCCCTGCCACCGTGTCCGGCCCCCGGAGTAGGGCCCGGAGACTGGGCACAGCGAAGTCTGGGGTGCCAGCGAAGACAATACGCAGAGGGTCCAGAGCGAGTCCACCTTGGCTAGTCAGAATCCTCAGGTGAGGGAATGATGGAAAGCTCAAAGGGTTTTGTCAGCACCCTAGATCAAGCGGAAGTCGCCTGGAGCCGTTTTTCCTTCTCCAGCTTCTTGCGCAGACGATCACGCTTGAGCTTGGACAGATAATCCACAAACAGCTTGCCATCCAAGTGATCGATCTCATGCTGGATGCAGCGAGCTGGCAATCCAGAGAATGCCTCTTCCCGCTGAAATCCTTCCCGATCCTGGAAACAAACGGTGATCTGGGCAGCCCGAGCCACTGTTTCATAAATCCCGGGTAAAGAGAGACAACCCTCTTCTCCCTCTTGCTCTCCTTGGGCCTCGGTAATTTCCGGATTCACCAAGGCCAGGGGCTGATCCCGAGAATCGCTAGTATCCATAACCAACAATCGAAGATGATGATTAATTTGAGGGGCTGCCAATCCGATTCCCTGCTCGCTGTACATCGTCTCCAGCATATCCTCGATTAGTCCATGCAGCCTTTCATCGATTGCCTCAACAGGTCGAGAAGGGCGACGCAGACGCTCATCCGGATAATTTAGGACATCCAGTATCGCCATGGCGAGTCTCCCCAGGGTTTCGAGCGTTCCAAGGGGATAAAATCCCCACGATTGATCAGGGGGCCCCGTATTGAGTCGTTGACATCGCGGAAGGGCTTTGCCAAGCTAGCTGATTTCTGCTAGAAAGAATCCTCGTAAGGGACCCTATAAGCTTCTCTTAAGTTCCGTTAGGGGGGTAGTGTCCAAAGACAAGTCATGATCTAACCAAAGCCGGATTGACCCCTTAAGCCTATGCGACGCTTGTCGGGCTTTGTCTTTACTGTAGCAATTTGCCTTCCCTTGGCGGCCAGCGCGGAAGCGCTGGTTAGCATCAATGGGCAAACCCTGACTACGCAGGATCTGAAAGCCTATCGTCAACATCTTGGAAAAGACGCCGATCTCCAGAGCGGCGTCGAGGCGAACTGTTCCGTTCTTCTGGAAAAGCTGATCAATCGTCGCTTGCTTCTAGAAGCGGCCAAGAAACGCGAATTAGCGAAAAAGGCTGAGGTGCAGCACGCGCTTCGTCAATCCCGGCAACGGACCCTTATCCGGAGCCTGCTTGATCGAGTGGCCGCCAAGCGGGTTTCAGCTCAGCGCATTAAATCCTATTACCGCTCCCACTTTGCCGAAGGCGAACAAGCCCTCCAGGTTCGGCTAATAAGACGAAGCGCCCCTACCTACCAAAGGGCCAACGAGCTCCGGGAAAAACTCGAGGCCTGCGACCAAGCCGGCACTTGGATTTTTCCCTCTCTCCAGGCTCCCACGCTAGACAAGGCCCTCCAGGAGGGCCAAAGAGGTCAGATTGTGGGTCCAATAGCAATCGACGGAGGATGGGTCCTGGCCCGCATAACCGGTCAGCGCCAAGTGGCTCCGCCGACCCTTGAGTCCATCCAGAATCAAATCCGGAAGCGCTTGGAAGCCGAAGCCATTCGCGCTTTCCTGAGCCAACTCCGTGAACAAGCGAATATCGTTTATAATGACCCCCTTTCCTCAGCGGAGTGATCGGTTCGAGCCTGCTCGGACTTGCCGAGATTCTCAAATCGCCCCTCTCTTTCCCCGTTATCGAGCTGTCCCAGGCCTTCATGCCCCTTGGCCGGTCTGGCCAATCATTCTTTTCCTCGCAGCCTTCCTGGCCCCTACCATTGTTTGGGCTGTAGCCGAGGAAGATCAGCCTAGCAAGAGCTCACCCCCCTACGCTGGCGAGCAAGGCAATACCTTCAGGCGGATTCCCGCCAAGCCCTTTAGCGATTCAGGACAATGGCCCACAGGGGAGAGCTCCAGCTTGTCCCGCCGTTCCCCCCCGGGTCCGCTTGCTCCCCGAAACCGGTCTCGGACGCAGGTGAAACGACTTTCCCCCAAGATCAAGCAGCGACCGGTAGAAAGGCTCGAGGCCCTTACCCCCACCAATCATAGCGTAGCCTTCCCTTACATCCGTCGTTACGGCCTGCTCGCCCCTGAGAGCAACCCCAAAAAGATCGGGGGAAATCTGGTAGGGGGGACCAAAGAGGGCATGATGTACGAGGCAGGGGACCGAGTTTTCCTGCGGCTAGAGAATCGGAAAGACCAGGCAGCGACCTATTGGTATGCCTTCCGTCGTCCCCAATCCATTCGGCATCCGGACACCCACCAGCTCCTCGGCTATCTCTTGCCCCATACTGGGCAGCTACGCCTGAAGGACCAGACCCTCGATAATGGGCTGCACACCGCTGTCGTGGAACAGGCTTACGCCCCCATCAAGACGGGAAATCGAGTCTATCCGAGGGAAAAGGCGGGATCTCCCATCCAGTTTTTGCCCAAGCCTGCCCCTCCCGTAGAGGGGCAGATCCTTCGGCACACCGGCCCTGAGAGTCTCCTGGGCCAGGGACAAATGGTGGCCCTTGATCTTGGTACCAGCGCAGGCTTGAAACGAGGCCATCTCCTCATTATCCGGGAGAAATCACAGCGGACATGGGCCTCCGATAAAAGGCCAGCAGCGCCTGCTTGGGGCCGAAAAAAGGGGATACTTATGGTGGTTCGACTCAACGAGCAAATGAGCTTCGGGCTTATTGTACGGAACCAGCTCCCGGTTGAGGCGGGGGATCGGGTGGCCGGGCCGGAGCATTAGCGGTGCCCCTGTCAGCAAAGGCGCAGACCTGGCTACAACTGCGCCACCTGCCGGGTGTGGGACCCAAGACGCTCGCCCGGCTCATGGAGCAATTCCCTTCACCGCAGGCAGTCCTAGCTGCTACCTCTGCTACCTTGAAGGCGGCCGGCCTTCCCAAAGCGGCTTGCCTTGCCCTCAGAGAGAACCCTTCTTCGCCGGACTGGGAGAGCGACTGCCGTTGGCTGCAGCCCCCCGACCATCATCTTATGGCCCTTCCCGATTCTAGCTATCCCGAGCGCCTAGCCCAAATTCCCGATCCTCCTCCGCTCCTCTACATCGAAGGCTGCCCCGATATTCTAGATACCGGACCCATGCTCGCCCTCGTCGGAACCCGTAGGCCCACCCGGAGCGGTGAGCGGACAGCCCAAGCCTTTGCAAGGGACCTGGCAAAGGCTGGATTTATCATTGTTAGCGGACTTGCCCAAGGCATTGATGCCGCCTCCCATCGCGGCGCCTTGGAGGCTTCAGGCAAGACCGTCGCTGTACAAGGCTGTGGCCCCGATCGCACCTACCCTCCAGAGCATTCGGAGCTCGCCCGCAAGATCGCTGAGGCAGGGGCCTTAGTTACCGAATTCCCTACCGGAACCCCTCCCCGAGGGAGCCATTTCCCCCGTCGAAATCGCATTGTCAGTGGCCTTGCCTTAGGTGTGCTTGTCGTGGAGGCTGGGAACCGAAGCGGCGCCTTGATCACGGCCCACTACGCCGGGCAACAAGGAAGAGAAGTCTGGGCAGTGCCCGGTTCCATCTACAGCTCCCTAAGTCGGGGTCCCCACCGCTTGATTCGGGAAGGGGCCAAACTGGTAGAAAATCTTATCGATATCATCGAGGAGCTCCCTCAGATGACACTGAAAGGCGCCGGCTCCTACGACGCTTCTGAGCCCCTTTCCCATGGTGAACCCACCCCATTCCTCTCCGGTCTTACAGAGGATCAGGAAGAGGTGGCTCGCTGTGTCGATCCCGACCCAACCGCTCTAGAACAAGTGGTGGCTCGCAGTGGGTTGACCCCCGACAGGGTTTCGGCCATTCTCCTTGAGCTGGAAATCCGGGGCGTGATAGTTGCTGAGCCGGGCGGCTTCTTCACTCGTTTACCGGAACAAGGGACCCGCGGATCATGAACGAGAATGTCCTCGACATCCTGATGTATCTGTTCGAGAACTACCTATCCGAACCCTTAGAAGAGGAACCGGATCAGCAAACTTTGGAAAATGAGCTCCTTGAGGCGGGCTTTACGGGACCCAAGGTGCGTAAGGCCTTTACATGGTTGGAGGGACTAACTGAGCAGCAGGCGGAAGGCTCAAATACCGCCAGTGTAGGTCCTTCGGCCAAATCCATACGAATCCTTACCAGCGCCGAGGCCCATAAGCTAACCCAGGATGCTCGAGGATTATTAACCTTTCTGGAAGATACAGGAGTCATCGATGGCGGGACCCGAGAGTTGGTTATCGAACGGGTCATGGCCTTGGACAGCGAAGAGATCGATATTGAGGCCCTCTCTTGGGTCTTATTAATGATCCTTCACAATCAACCTGATCAGGAAGGGGCTTATGTTTGGGTCGAAGACATGATCTTCGAGCGATTAGACGGGATATTCCATTAATCGTCTCCATAAACCGTTAAGCCTTCCCTTAATGGCCGTCCGGTACCCTGCGGGCGGCTTTCCGTTTTTTGGGCCTCGGCGAGGGCCATCCCAGTAGAGTTTAGATGGCTAAATAGGTTCTCCCATGGCAAAGCATCTGGTTGTCGTCGAATCACCGGCTAAAGCAAAGAGCATCAACCGTTACCTCGGCCAAGACTACGAGGTCATGGCTTCCTACGGCCACGTCCGTGATCTTCGTGCCAAGGAGGGGGCAGTTGACCCTGATCACGATTTCGCCATGATCTACGAGCCTATTGAGCGCAATAAGAAGCACGTTGATGCCATTGCCTCAGCGCTAGAGTATACCAGCTCCCTCTACCTAGCGACCGATCCAGACCGGGAAGGCGAAGCAATTGCCTGGCATTTGGTTGAACTTCTGCGAGAGAAGGGGATCTTAGGCGGCAAGGCTGTCTATCGGGTGGTCTTCCACGAGATCACCCCTTCTGCCGTCCAGGAAGCCATGGCCAACCCCCGTGACATCTCTGAGGAATTGGTGAGGGCCCAACAAGCTCGGCGGGCCCTTGACTACTTGGTAGGCTTCAATCTCTCCCCATTGCTTTGGAAAAAGATTCGACGGGGCCTTTCGGCAGGCCGGGTCCAGAGTCCAGCCCTGCGCCTCATCGCGGAGCGCGAGGAGGAAATCGAGCAATTTGAGCCCACCGAGTACTGGTCGGTAGAGGCCGATCTTGCTGCCGAAACCCCCGAAATGGAACCGGCTCCATTTATCGCTCATCTGGTTGAGGCAAACGGGGAAAAACTGGAAAAGTTTTCTATCGGCAATGCCGAGCAAGCCGAAAGGCTGCGCGCCTACGTCGAAAGTCTAGCCAGCGACGGCCACCTAACCGTGACCTCGTTGGAAACGAAACAACGCAAGCGCAACCCTGCACCCCCGTTTACTACCTCCACTCTTCAACAAGAAGCTTCGCGGAAGCTCGGGTTTTCCGTTTCCAAAACCATGCGAGTGGCCCAGCAGCTCTACGAAGGCATCGATCTCGGTGAAGGCAGCGTGGGCCTGATTACCTATATGCGCACCGACTCGGTGAACCTTTCGAGCGAGGCCGTAGAGGAAGCGCGCCAAGTTATAGGCGAACGCTACGGTACAGACTATTTGCCCGAAAGGGCTCGGACTTTCAAATCCCAGGCCAAAAACGCCCAGGAGGCTCATGAGGCCATTCGCCCCACTCAACCGGCCCGGCTTCCTGACCAGGTCAAAGGCCATCTGGATCAGGCCCAGAAGCGACTCTACGAACTAATCTGGAAGCGCATGATCGCCGCCCAGATGGCTCAGGCTCAGGCCAATACGGTTGCCGCCCACTTCGAACCCCTAACCGGCTGGCGGCTCAAGGCGACCGGCTCCGTTATCGTCTTTCCGGGCTTCTTAAGAGTCTACCGAGAAGGCACGGATGAGGGGGGCGAGGAGCAGGAGAATCAGCTCCCCTCACTAGCTAAAGGCGACCGGCCTTGGTTTCGCCAAGCCCGTAAGGAGCAGCACTTTACCGAGCCTCCCCCTCGCTATACAGAGGCTACCCTCGTCAAGAAGCTGGAATCCTTTGGGATTGGCCGCCCCTCTACCTACGCTTCTATTCTGGCCACTCTTCAGGACCGGGATTATACGGAGCTTCAGAACAAACGGTTCCATATCACCGACGTCGGACGGGTAGTAAGCCGATTCTTAACCGACCATTTCAGCTGGTATGTGGACTACGAGTTCACAGCCCACCTAGAGGACGAACTCGATGCCATCTCCCGAGGGGAAGTGGCATGGAAACCAGTCCTACGCGAATTCTGGGAGCCCTTCCATAATCAGGTAGTGGAAAAGGAGCGCTCGGTCTCTCGTGCCGAGGTTACCTCAGAGCCTCTAGAAGAGCAGTGCCCCCAATGTGGGGCCTCACTGGAAAAGAAACTGGGACGTAACGGTCGCTTTATTGGCTGCTCAGCTTACCCCGAGTGCGATTATACCCGTCCTGTAGAAGGAGAGAATGAGGAGGCCGAGGTAAGCAATCAAGAATGCCCCGAATGTGGTAGGCCTTTGGCCATTAAACGAGGCCGATACGGTAAGTTCTTGGGCTGTACCGGTTACCCCGAATGCAAGCACCGAGAACCGCTAGAAAAACCGGAGGGTACGGGAGTAATCTGTCCCCAGTGCGGCGAAGGAGAGATCCAGTCCAAGAAGAATCGTCGAGGCAAGACCTTCTATAGCTGCAACCGCTTTCCAGAATGCAAATACGCCATTCCAGCACCACCTTTGCCCGAAACCTGTCCCCAATGTGGCTTCGGCATCCTCATGGAAAAAAGAACCAAAAAGTACGGGCGGGAGAAGGTCTGCCCCAACAAGGAATGCGATTTCCGAGAGCCTCTTCCTGAAGAGGACGGGCCAGGGAAATCAGAGGTAGAAACCACCAATAACGAACCTGCCAAGCCGCGCCAGCCAGCCAACGCTAAGGCTTCCGATTCCTGAGTGGGTCAACAATTTGGCCTTTAAGATTGCCACGTAGGCGCGGGCATGTCGCAGAGGCTCCTAGCCAGGCTATCAAACGTCGAGATTTTCCACCTCCAAGGCATTGGCCTCTAAAAAGGCCCGGCGGGGCTCGACATCATCGCCCATAAGAGTTGTAAAGATCCGATCAGCAGCAACGGCATCTTCGACCCGAACCCGCAACATCCGACGGGTATTCGGATTCATGGTGGTTTCCCAGAGCTGACTAGCGTTCATTTCACCCAATCCCTTGTAACGCTGAATGGACAGTCCCCTTTTCCCTTCTGTCAGGAGCCAATCCACGACTTCGCCAAAGTTTTCCAACTCTTGCTCACGATCCCCACGACAAACTTTGGCAGGCGGAGCGATAAGACCGGAAAGGCGTCGAGCCATTTCCCGAATCCGGGTATATTCAGGCGACTCTAGGAATTCCCGATCAATTACCGAGCGGCTAGCGGTCCCATGCTCATAACGTTGAACTACCGCCTTGTACCCTCTTTGATCGGGGTCAGGCAAAAGCTGCATTTGAGCACAGACATCCTCGCCTCCTTCCTGATCCAACCGACTGACTATCGGATCCAAGAGACTCCGAAGCGCCTCGGTATTAGCGCAGGCCTCCGGACCTAATTGAGGCAAATCTAAGAGTGCTCGAAGGAGGTGCGGATCGTAGCGCCGTGAGAGTCGCTCGAAGAGACGCTGGACCTCTCGATAGCGTCGGGCCATGTCTAAGAGCCGGTTGCCACTGATGGGACTACCGCTTCCCCCATCCGGAAAGAGCTGGGCTCCTTCTAAGGCATGCTCGAAGAGATACTCTTCCAAGGCCGATTCGTCCTTGAGGTAAGTGGCCTTCTTCCCACGGGCTACCTTGTACAGGGGAGGCTGGGCAATAAAGATATGTTCTCGCTCCACAAGCTCGTGCATCTGCCGATAGAAGAACGTTAGCAAGAGCGTACGGATATGGGCCCCATCCACATCAGCATCGGTCATAATGATGATCCGTTGATAACGGAGCTTATCGAGATCAAAATCTGCCCGACCAGCGCCGGTGCCCAGGGCAGTAATCAAAGTTCCAATCTCTTGATGGGATAGGATCTTGTCAAAACGGGCCTTTTCCACATTCAGGATCTTGCCCCGAAGGGGAAGAATGGCTTGAAAAGCGCGATCCCGACCTTGCTTGGCTGAGCCGCCCGCAGAGTCCCCTTCAACCAAAAAGAGCTCAGCCTGGGAAGGATCCTTACTCTGACAGTCCGCAAGCTTACCTGGAAGATTGGCTGTCTCCAGGACGCTTTTCCGGCGCGTTAGATCCCGGGCCTTACGAGCAGCTGCCCGGGCCCGCGCAGCCTCCACCACTTTGGAGGCGATGGCCTTCGCCTCCTTTGGATGCTCTTCCAAATAACGGGAAAGGGCCTCGTTCAGCACGGTCTCAACAACACTCTTAACTTCCGAGGAGACCAGCTTGTCCTTGGTCTGAGAGCTGAACTTGGGGTCCGGAACCTTGATTGAAATGACCGCCGTCAGCCCTTCTCGAGCATCTTCTCCGGAAGGCTGGACCCTCTCTTTCCGACCCAGCCCAACCGCCTCAATGTAGTTGTTGATAGCCCGCGTGAGTCCCGCCTTAAATCCAGAAAGGTGAGTACCACCATCGGCCTGCGGAATGTTATTGGTATAACAAAAAACGTTTTCCTGGTACGACTCATTCCATTGCAGGGCCAGCTCCACCTCGATACCTTCCTGCTGTTCCCGAACATACAGGGGGGTAGGGTGGAGGGGATGCTTGTGCTGATTGAGGTGATCCACGAAGGAGCGAATGCCGCCCTCGTAGTTGAAGACCTCTTGACGGTCACTTCGCTCATCAAGCAGGACGATCCTCACTCCCGCATTGAGGAAAGAGAGCTCCCGAAGCCGGCGGGCTAAGAGATCAAAATGAAACCGAGTATCCGAAAAGATTTCCGGGCTCGGTTTGAACTGAATCGTTGTTCCCGTTGCTTCGGCTGGACAGGTTGACTGAAATTCGGTGGCGGGCTCTCCCAAGCGATATTCCTGATGATAAGTCCGACCGTCTCGCCGAACGGTAAGGCGCAGCCAATCCGAGAGGGCATTCACCACCGAGACTCCTACCCCATGGAGGCCTCCCGATACCTTGTAACTATTGGCATCAAATTTCCCCCCAGCATGGAGACTGGTCAAAATGACCTCAGGGGCAGGACGGTTCTCTTCCTTATGCCAATCAACGGGGATTCCTCGTCCATTATCCGACACCGTTATGGAATCGTCGGAATGGATGGTCACTTCGATGCAATCAGCAAAGCCAACCAAGGCCTCATCGATGGCATTATCCACCACCTCAAATACCATGTGGTGTAGACCAGTCCCATCATCGGTATCTCCAATATACATACCGGGGCGCCGGCGTACTGCTTCCAGTCCCTTAAGCACCTTGATACTGGAAGAATCGTAAGCCTGCTTTGGGGCTTCCGCCATTTAGTTTCTCCGCTCAATAACGCCAGCGTTGACCTGAAAAGTAGCAGCGGGCGCGCCAGCCCGAGGCAGGGGACAAAGCGTTTCTTCCGTGCTAGTTAAAAAGACCTGCTCCCCGAAGCGCTCCAAGAGAGCTAGAGCAGCTTCACGCCGGTCTCCGTCGAGCTCAGAGGTCACATCGTCAAATAGAAAAATGGGAGGCTCTCCGGTCTCTTCGGCAACCAGAGCCAGCTGGGCCAATCGAAGAGCCAAAACGACCACCTTCTGCTGACCCCGAGAGGCCCGCTCACGGACTATCCCCCCATCTAAGGTAAGGAGGAGATCCCCTCGATGGGGCCCTACCCGAGTTGTTTCACTACCCCGTGCCCAATCCCACTCAAGGGCCCCCTTTAGGCTTCGGTTCTTACTCCAACCTCGGCGCAGATGGATCTCCAAGTCCCCGAATCCTTGGAGCTCAGCAAACAGGGCTTCGGCTTGCTGCGCCAGCCGGTCCACGTAATGCTCCCGCTGGCGGCTAATCTCTTCCCCCGTCTGGGCCAATTCCACCGCCCAAGGATCGTTTCCAATCCCGCTGGTCTTTAGCCACTGATTCCGCTGTTGAAGAATCCGATTGTAGCGACGAGCCAATTCCAGATAGGCGGGTTCCATGTGGAACAGCCCCCAATCCAAGAAGCGCCGTCGCTCCTTCGGTCCCCCACAAACCAATTGGTGCCCTTCAGGAGTATAGAGGACCGTCTTAAGCCGCCCAGCCAAATCCTCAAACCGGGAAGTAGCCCTGCCGTTAATCCGAAACTCCCGTCCCTTGGACAGCAAACGTACGCCAAGCCGATGACAGGAAAGGTTGCATATCTCACTGAAGAGAAGGGCCTCCTCACAATGCTCTTGGCGCAACCTACTGGAGCCGGCACCGCGAAAGGATCGTCCAGTGGCGAGGTAATGGATGGCCTCTAAGAGACTGGTCTTGCCTGACCCATTGGGCCCAATTAAGCGATTCAGGCCAGGAACGGGCTCCAAGTAAACAGTGTTGAGATTACGGAAGGCTTCAATCTGTAGCCGTTTGATAATCACCACTGGGATACTTAATTTTACTATAAAAGAAAGGGATTTGTACTCCCGGGAAGGGGTTAAAGCCGCATAGGCATAATGACGTACTTGGGAGTGGCCTGAGTATCGGAAAGGATCAAGCAGCTAGATTGGGAATCCCATAGATGGAGGACCGCCTTTTCTCCTGGTAGAGCGCCTATTGCTTGCTGCAGGTAATCCACATTGAATCCAATCTCCACTGTCTCCCTGTCATAATCAATGGCCAATTCTTCGGTCGCTTCCTCCCGATCAGGGTTTTCCGAAGAGATCGCCAAAGTGTCTCCTGTGACACTCAAGCGCACACCATGAGTCTTGCGGTTAGCCAAAATCGCAATCCTTCGCAAGGCTTGTTGCAAGGGGCTCCGATCCACAATCAGCCGCTGTCCATTTGCTTCTGGGATCACACGTCGATAATCGGGAAACCGGCCCTCAATGAGCTTGGTAGAAAAGGTGACCTCCGGTAGGCGAAAACAAAGATGACTAGGAGTGAAGACAACTTCGATAGGCTCCTCAACGTCGCTAAGCAAGCGCTCGAGTTCCTGAACACCCTTCCGAGGCAGGATGACCTGAATCGCCTCCTCCGGGGGCTGGGCAACTTGACGATCCATTAGGGCCAACCGATGACCGTCGGTCGCTACCGCTCGAAGGTGAGAGCCCGTCCACTCCAGTAATAGACCGTTTAGATAATAACGAACATCATCCCGAGCCATGGCAAAGGAAGTCCTCTGCAAAAGGGCTTTTAAGGCTTCCTGGGGTAGAGCAACCTCGCTCCTGTGATCCCCAATTTCCAACTGTGGAAAATCCTCCGGGGAAAGACCCGCGAGATGGAAACGACTCTTGTCTGATCGGATTCGGACCCGACCGTTTTCTCGATCCATCTCCACGCTCGCCGAGTCCGGAAGCCAACGCAAAATATCCAAGAATTTACGGGCGGGGACGGTAGCCTGGCCCTTCTCAACTACCTGGGCTGGGCAGCTAGCACGCAGTTCCACCTCCAAGTCAGTCCCGGTTACCTCCAACCGGTTTGCCATCGCCTTAAGATGAAGGTGACTTAAGATAGGCGAGGTTTGGCGGGCTTCCACTACCGAAACGGCTGGATGAACCCCACCCAAAAGGGCTTCCTTGCTAGACTGGATCCGCACCCCTACTCCCTGTCAAATGGAAGGATTCCAGGCCTACCCTTAACAGGTGAGGACCCGTTTAAGGTTATTAAGGTCTTCCCGCAATCGGGGATCTTCTCGCTCCCGCTCTCGTATCTTGCGACACCCATAAAGAACCGTGCTGTGATCCCGACCACCAAAGGCTTCTCCAATCTCCGGAAGACTACGGTCCGTCAGCTCTTTAGATAGGCACATAGCGATATGGCGGGGTACGGCAATGGCCCGAGAGCGTTTCTTAGATCGCATATCAGCGATCCGAATATTGTAATAATTCGCTACAGTCTTCTGGATATTCTCAATAGTAGTCAATCGAGTTTGCATTTCGAGCAAATCCGCTAGGGCCCTCTTGGCTAAATCCATATCCACGGCTCTTCCCAAGAACTGAGCGTGAGCGACTACCCGGTTAAAGGCCCCTTCCAAATCTCGAACATTGGACTGAATCCGCTCAGAAATAAAGAAAGCCACTTCCTCAGGAAATGCCAGACCGATATGGGCTGCCTTCCGCATGAGGATAGCCATTCGGGTTTCCAGCTCAGGCGGTTCAATAGCCACCGTCAAACCCCAACCGAAACGGGATCTCAGCCGTTCCTCCAGCCCTTCTACTTCCTTGGGATAGCGATCACAGGAGATCCCAATTTGGCTATTTAGGCCCATTAAGGTGTTGAAAGTATGAAAGAGCTCCTCCTGAGTGCGATCTTTACCTGCAAAGAACTGGATATCATCAATTAACAGCACATCCAGACTACGATAGCGCTGGTTAAACTCCTCGATGGCATTGTGTTGAATAGCTCGCACCATCTCATTAACGAAGCGATGAGAGGTTATGTAACGAACTTTTGCTACCGGCTCTCGATGATAGACCAAATTCCCAATGGCCTGCATGAGATGAGTCTTACCAAGTCCCGTACCTCCATAAATGTAAAGGGGGTTATAGGCCCCACTAGGGGTCTCTGCTACTTGGCGAGAAGCTGCTAGGGCGAGCTGGTTTGATCTGCCTTCCACGAAGGTTTCAAAAGTAAAATAGGGATCGAGCCTATCGGAAGAACGAGGAACCGAAGGGGCCGATGAGGGAAACGCTTCACGCTCTTCTACCGCGGGGCCAGACTCGGTTTCCAACACCGTACTTTCCCGTACTTCCAAAGTGACGCCTATCTGACCTTCACCAAAGTGCTCTACCAGCTCTTGTATGCGTCCCAAAAACCGCTCCTGAATCCAATCGCAAAAAAAACGATTGGAAACCCAGAGCGTTAAGTTATTGCCCGTGCTTTCTGCCTGGATAGGCCGAATCCACGTATTGAACTGCTGCGAGGAAAGCTCCTCACTCAAACGCTCCAAACAAAGCTCCCAAATGGAAGTATCCGGCAACCCTAAACCCCCTGCATAAGGAGGAAAGGAAGGCCCAACTGGATAAGCCCAAGAACTGCCATTCGACTCATTAGAAGGGCTTATGGGTAACGATAACTGGGTCAGAAAATTCCAACGCTTGTCTATATCAAGATTCCTCCATTGGATAGGAACGCCAACTCCATAGCCAGGGCCCGAAGGCTACCAAGCAAGCCAACAATCCTCCCTATTTGCTTAGTTGCAATACACTAGAGGCAGCCTACAACGGCTCCTTTGCCCCCCAACTCTGTCTTGATCAAAACCATGAGGACACTGACCAAGATGTTACATAGCCAGTGCATAATCGCACTTGGTTTAGGTCAGACCGAGGGCTAACTCGCCCAATCGACTCGGGAAGACTCTGCATCTAGCTCCTGAGCTTTTCGGGTTAACTCTTCAATATCAAATATCTAGCGAATCAAGAGAATCTGCCTCACTCCACGCTTATCAGCGAGCCTGAAATTCTAACCCGAAAAGGGCCGGGAAGGTCGAGCCCAGTGAAGCAGTCCAGCTTTCCCCCTGTGGAAAA
>CAYVMM010000004.1:31594-33166 GCA_964452535.1 uncultured Gammaproteobacteria bacterium
CTGTGGAAAACCTGTGGAAAACTTGTGAAAAAAACGGGGGGTTTTCCACAGGTTTTAAAAATCCTCGAAATTTTCCCCAAAAGTTCCACATGAATTCCACTGGTTTTCCACAAGGTAAAAACCTAAAATTATTTTTTAATAACAACTAATTATGAAAACTTTCCACAAATTAGGGGCAAGACCAACAACAACGAAGTAGAATCAAAACCCTTGTTGTTATTGTTGAGACTCGTAGGTAGGCAGGCAGGGGGCAAGGAATCTCCCCATTGACAGAAAAGCAAATGCCCTCATAACCTAGAGGTCACCTCCTCCTGCTTATCCCCTTAGCACTTAAGAGAAAGGGCTCCCACCATGAAACAAACCTTTCAACCCAGTCGCATTCGTCGCAAACGACGGCACGGATTTCGGACACGGATGGCAACCAAAGGAGGACGTCAGGTACTCAAAAGGCGCCGTAACCGCGGCCGCAAGCGATTATCCGCCTAGTCCTAAACAACACCATTTCCCCTGTATCCCTTGAGTAATACCTTTCCCCAACAATCACGTCTAAAGACAACGATCCAATTCCGCCAGGTCTTCCATAGCGGAAGGAAGCAAGTAGGCCACTACTTTGTATTCTTTTCCCATCCCAATAAGAGAGGAGAGGCCCGCCTAGGCCTTGCCATAGGTAAACGAGTAGGCAATGCGGTAAAGCGTAATCAACTCAAACGTTTAATCCGAGAATCTTTCCGACTCAAACGAAAGCACCTTCAAGCACAAGATACTGTCGTGGTGGTCCGCCGAGGAGCTGAAAAGATCGATCCAAGCAAACTTACTCATGATCTAGAGAAGCTTTGGAACCAAGTTTAAGAATGCTTAAGCATCTATTAATTACCCTAATTCAAGCCTACCGTTGGCTAATTAGCCCATGGCTAGGGTATCATTGCCGTTTTGAGCCTACCTGCAGTACCTACGCATTAGCAGCCCTAAATCGCTACGGACTCCTCCGAGGATCTTGGCTAAGCGTTCGGCGCCTCCTCCGTTGCCACCCCTTCCATCACGGAGGATATGATCCGCTCCCCTAACCAGTACGAAGCCTAATATAGCAACCGCAGTAAGACTTCATAGGATCAAATCGGCTTCAATAGCAATAAAAGCTATACCACCGACATCATCGCTCCTAACCTACCTGACGAACCCTCCAGTCAACCCCCAAAGAAGCTCTAATCTGGTATCTAAACCAGGAACCCTGTGAACCATCACAACTATCCTCACACCACGGGAGACCTACCTAAGCCGAGGCAACAGCTCAATTAATTGAAACCAAACATCAAGAGATTACCCAAGCTACCTTCTAGTACTCATTGATCAACCTATGATAGAAGCCGTTTTAAGTTAAGCTAACCTTAAGCTAACCTCGAGTACCTCCAAATAAGCCTAGAGCAATACAGCGCTGATGAGCAGGGGTTTCATATGAAACATTTAAAGTAGCAATACTCAACTCCTCAATAGGGTGAGAATCCTGGAGTCTCCCCAATTTTTCAGGCCCCCAGGCGCTGGGCTTCAGTCGGTGTGGACGGGAAAAGCTCTGCC